>JAZQDY010000070.1:0-15919 GCA_045547015.1 Eubacteriales bacterium
GGCTGTGTACCGTAGTACCGTAATGCCGGATTAGGTGTCCAAGTGAGCTTGGGTTATTGCGTTTGCAAAACCCGAGCTCTATTTTTATTTTGGAGGTATTTTTATGAAAAACACAAAGGTTACTCTTGTTCCGCTTACGGCGGAAGACCGTGAGCAGTTTGTCCTTGACAATCAATGGGCATTCAAGTATGGCGCGATGATGGAGTTTGGTGAACGCGACGACCACATTGACGATGACGGTGAGATCATTTCTCGCGCAACCATTGAAAAATCCATCGACAATCCCAAAAGCGAAACCTACCGCATCATGATTGACGGTGAGAAGGTCGGTGGCTTGATACTCACGATTGACAACGAAACGCATCATAACCACTTGGATATTCTCTTTGTACTGCCCGAAGCGCACAGTAAAGGCATTGGCTACGGCGCATGGAAAGAGGTTGAGGCTCTGCACCCCGAAACGAAAGTTTGGGAGACCTGCACACCCTATTTTGAAAAGCGCAATATCCATTTCTATGTAAACAAGTGCGGTTTTCAAATCAATCAGTTTTGGTGCGAGTATTTTCAGCCCGAGCACATAATGTTCGAGGATGAAAAGCACGATCCCGACGAGGGGCCTGATGAAATGTTCCGCAAACCGCCGTCAGCCGTTCACGCAGTGCCGCGTAAATCTTCTCGTCCAGCTTCCGTGCCCCTGTAGGACATACCGCCACACAGCGCATACACTTGATGCATCGCTCCGGATCGATCTTATCCGGTGTATCACCGATCGCCTCGGTCGGGCAAGCATCAGCGCAGGTTCCGCAGTTTGTGCAGTCATCGGTTTCCGTGGGTACAAACGGCGTGTTCTTGTACGGCTTATATGTACCGTGCGCACCTGGAACAACCAGCGGCTTGTCTGAAGGATTCTCAAGGCATTCCTTGATCTTTTCCGCAAACGCGATCAGTTGTGCACAGTCATCGGCATCCGGTCTGCCTGCGCCATATTCACGGATAATGGAATGCTCCGCAATGGCTGCTACAGCGGCAACGCAGTCAAATCCACAGCCAGTCAGCACATCTTGCAGTTCACTGAGCGTATCTTCATATGCACGGTTTCCGTATACACAGACAAGAATTGCCCGTGCTCCGTTTGCGTGGATGTTGGCAAGCCGTTCCGCGGACGTTGTCGGGATTCTGCCGCCGAAGGACGGGACAGCGATCAGACAGATATCGTCAGCAGTCAAGCTGATTTCCGAAATCGGACAGAGCAGATCGATGTGATTCCACCGATCCGCAATGGCTGGCGCGAGAATCTCTGCGGTTTGCTGTGTGCCTCCCGTGGGGCTGAATGTGATCAGATAGTATGCCATGGGCTGTTCCTTTCCATACGCTTTCTCTTACCTATTCCGTCAAAACTACTGCCTGTAGTATACCACATTTCTCTTTGCTTTTCAATCATCATGCATAATCTTGCAGGTTTTCTCCCTGCTGATAAGCGGAGAATCCCGGTTCTTTGCCTTCACCAATCCAATTATAACGGGGCTTCAACTCAGACCCCCAGGTTATCACCGTAGCTTTCTGTGATCATCCGTTGCCGGATTATCAATCAATTCTCCATGTTCTGTAAATCGCGATCCGTGACACGGACAATCCCAGCTATGCTCTGCACGATTATACTTCAATGCGCATCCGAGATGCGGACAGCGCGGCACCGTCGGTGTGAGGAGCCCTGCTGCCGATTCAAACGCATTGATTGCAAGCTGCGGATGCAGCATGGTACGGGAAGGCGAAAAAACTTCGGCATAAGGATTCGCTCTGCCGCAGACAAGATCGCTGAGAATTTTCGCCGCCGCCATGGCATTGGTCATACCCCATTTATTGAAGCCGGCTGCAGCGAACACGTCGCGCGTGGATTTGGCATACTGTCCGATATAGGGGATGCCGTCCAGCGTCATGCAGTCCTGGGCTGCCCATTTGCCGACGATTTCGGCGGCAGGATAGTGACTCTTTGCAAAAACCTCAAGCTCCTGCCAGCATCCGCCTTTTTTGCCCGTGCGGTGACCGCCGCCGCCCAGGAGCAGAAGATTGCCGTAACTGCGAAAGGACATCCCCGTGTCGGAGGCATCCACATACATCCCCTTTACATTCTGCGCGCCTTTCAGGGCAATCACATAGGAGCGGTGTTGGAAGAGCTTGAGAGAATAGAGACCGTGTTTGTTGAGCAGGGGAAAATGCGATGCCACGATCAGTTTTTTGTATGCGATTTCGCCGTGGTTTGTAACCGCTTTGTTCGGCATGAGTTCGGTGACTTTCGTGTGCTCATAAACCGGCAGATCTTCTGCAATGGCATACAGAAACTTGAGCGGCTGAAACTGCGCCTGATTATTCACACGCACCACGACTGCGGGCTTGAACGGAAGCTCGCAGTCATCGGACAATTCCGCGCTCACGCCAATACGCTTCAGCGCGGCGGCTTCCTGTTCAAGCTTTCTTCGGTCCTTGAGAGAATACACACAGGAATCTCTTCTCTCAAAATCGCAGTCGATCTCATGGCAAAGACGGGCGTATTCATCGAGTGCTTTTACTTGTGCTTCCGCATACAGCCGTGCTTTTTCCACACCCATGTGGCGAATCATTTTGTCGTAAATCAGACCGTGCTGTAAAGTAATCTTTGCCGTGGTATTTTTTGTAATGCCGCTGCCGATTTCGCCTGCTTCCACAAGCATACAGTTCACGCCTGCCTGTTTGAGTCTGTACGCACAAAGGATCCCCGCAATCCCGCCGCCGATAATGAGAACTTCAGTGCTATTGTTTCCTTTCAAAGGAGCGAAATGCACCTTTTTCTCCGTCTCTGTCCAAATGGAATTCATGACTACACCTCCGCGTTATCCTGTCAATAGGATTTGCTGTTTTTTGCCCGAACATACATCCGCGACGGTGCACCAAATAAGATTGGGCGCAGAATCGTTGACTATGTGAAGGCGCTGCAGGCCGTTTGTGAAAAGTACAGCATTCCTGTGATTGATCTGTACAGTTGTTTTCCGCTTAATCCCACTGATCCGGATGAAAAGGCCGAAAGTATGCCCGACGTGCTGTATTCGAACGAAAAAGCCACGCAGTTTTAGCGAATGTTATTGCCGAGGCGCTGAAGCGGATCCCCTGAAAGGATGAATAATGGAATCTGCACATCGAAAAAACCTGCCACTCCCGTTAAAGGAGCGGCAGGTTTTTCGTTTTTATCTTGATGGGTGCCCGCGTTGCCTCATAACTCGCGTTCACGAGAAATTCAACCAAATCCTCCGCCGCATCTGGCAGCAGAATCGAGATCCAGTGGAGCTTATTCATATGATAGGCCGGATACACACCGTCCGATGGGCCAAAGGAACCGAACATTTCCAGCGGCAGTTTCAGATTGATCACGTCGATCACCTCATCGCTGTTCATACCGAATTTTCGGCGGGAAACATGCATCAAGACTGCATACCACTTGCGGTTGCTGTTATGGCGCAGGACGGCCGTTTCGAAATCCTCGTCGAAGGGATAGTCTGCGGCAGTACCGTATGTCTGAAGACAATAATCAAGAAAGTCTTGTCTTTTCATATCAGCACTCCGTTGCAGTGATCTGTTTCATGCTGGATGATCTGTGCTGTAAACCCTGTGTAGGTTTTCATGCGGGTTTGCATCTCCGTGGTCTGATATCGTACCTTGATGCTTTGGTACCGTTTGCACGGACGGGGACCGCCGGAAAGTGACAGACATCCTTCCTCCGTATCGTACACGCCGTCCTTTTTGATGATTTCTGGATTGAGCATCACTGTGTATGTGGGCGTCCGGCCGCTTTCATCGAGAAAAGCGATGATACGTTTTTTCACCCCAATCATATTTGCTGCCATGCCTACGCAGCTCTCCTTGTGTGCAAGCAGCGTTTCAAGCAGATCCCGGGCGGTCTGCAGATCTTCCTTGGTCGCCGTTTCCGATTTTCCGGCGAGAAAAATCGGATCGTGCATCAGTTCTTTTATCATTTTTACTTCCTCAAATTCCAAACATCACTATGCCGAGTACGCCGGAGATTACCACAAGCAGAACGGACGAAAATTCTTTCTTTCGCAAGCGTTTCCATAAGAGCGGCACGGCGATCACCACGGCGAGAATGACCAGCTTGCGCCAGTCAAAGGAGAAACTGATATTCTGAATCGTATCCATGCCGAAAAATACGGTAAGCGCCATCGTTGCGGCAACAGAGAGAATCAAACCGCAAAGCGCCGGGCGCATACTGGCGATAAAGGTTTTGACTGCCGGATATCTGAACAGGTTTTTCAGTATGGTGGCAACCGCCAGAATAATTGCGAAAGAGGGAAGGGTGACGCCCAGTGTTGCCAGCAGCGCACCGGCGAATCCGCCTTGCTCGTAGCCGATGTAGGTAGCCATGTTGACAGCAATCGGTCCGGGAATGACTGTTTCCACACCGATGAAACTGAGAAACTCCTCTTCTGTCATCCAGCCGTAGGAGACTACAGATTCCCGTATCAGAGGAAGCATGGCATATCCGCCGCCGAAGGTAAAGGCACCTACCTTGAAGAAGGTGAAAAACAACTGCAGATAAATCACTTCTGATCTCCTTTCGGCTTGCACGGTTTTATGAGAAATACCGTAAGGCCAAGCACACCCGCGCCGAGAATGAACCAGACGGATGAGACATGCAGATCAAAGAGCGTGCAGAGAATCATGCCTGTGAGGACGATCGAAAACACGGCAATATTCTGCGGCGTTTTTTTCATCTTCTTCAGCATCTTCAGTCCCGCTGCGGCGATGAGATACACCACGCAGATTTGAATGCCTTTGAATGCTGCCGCTACAAGTGTGAGTTTCATAAACTGCTCGTAAAAGAGGGAGACGAAATACATAATCACAAAGGAGGGAAGACATACACCGATCGTGGCAGCCACCGAACCGGCAAACCCTTTCAGCTTGTATCCCACGTATGTAGCTGCGTTAATTGCAATAGGACCCGGCGTGCTTTCCGCAATGGCCACCACATCCATAAATTCATCGTGGTCGATCCAGCGGTGCTTTTCGATGAATTCGCCTTCCAGCAGGGCGATGATGGCGTATCCGCCGCCGAAGGCGAAACAGCCGATTTTCAGCATGGAGAAAAACAGAGATAAAATAATTCGCATAGCGTTCCTCAGCTTTCTTTTATTGAGTATGCAAGATATACAGCATATGTACCTGTAATAACCATGAGCAGAACCGCAGTCAGGATCTGCATTTCCGGCGCTTCTGCGGTTTCATTTGAAAATACGCTGACCGCGTTGAAAATGCCGTGTGCCGCGATACAGCCAAGCAGGCTTTTCGATTTCAGGTACATCATCACGAACATGAATCCGGCGGTGGTGGCGTACATAATCTGAAGCAGGTTCGGAAGCACTTCCGCCCCCGAGCCATTCAGTAAATTGATGATATGCCCGATGCCGAAGGTGACGCTCGATACGATGACGGCAGCTTTTACGCTGTCCCCCCGCAGTGATTCAAACAAAAGTCCACGGAAGATAACTTCCTCCAGAAATCCCACGCAGAACATGGTGAGAATATAGAGGGAGGTTTCGATAAAACTGCAGTTAACGGTTATGCCGTACCAGAGATTGGCTGTGAGCATCACAAAAACAGGTATGTAATACAGCATTGTCCGGGCAGAAGCTTTCGGAAGGCAGAGGCCGTAGGCTTGAGCCAGTCCGTTTTTCAGGAGAAACAGAAGGAGAATAATGCAGAGAATAAGTCCCACAGGAAAGGTCACTGATTTTTCCATACCCAGTATGGCGGAGAGTACGTCTCCCGCTGACATCAGTATGCAGTAGGCCGCGATCCACGCTGCGGCAAACCAGATTTTGCTTTTATCGTACAGTTTTTTCACCACATTTTCCCTCACTGCTGCCAGAGTATGAGAAACTCTGTTTATACTATCTTGTATTGTATCACATGGTACTGAAAAAAGCAACACATCAACGGGGCAATAAACAGGTTTTGACAGAATTTCCGGTGTTTATGTTCCTTTTTGAAAAACAGAAGCTTCTGTTGCCAAATCCGCCGGTTTATGATACAATAAAAGTATCACAATGATCCTGCTCACTATATGTCACAGAATGGAGGCGATTGCAGATGAACTGCTTTTCCAAAACGGACAGAGTTTTTTCCCGTCTTTACCGCGTGTTCGGTATCTTTACGCTGGTCTGCTTCGGATCTTATCTTTTGAAACTGATTATTGCGCCCGAAGGGACGTTTCCGCTTTTCGTAACACTGACCGTCATGCTCGGCGTGATCCTCCCGTATCTGTTCCGCAAGTTTTTCAGAGCGCATTTGGGAAAAATATATCTTCCGATAAAAGCGTTCATGTCCTGCGCCATGATGTTTTATGCTGTGACGCTTGTCATGCTTGTGGGATATATCCACCTTTCGCCCAGTGCACAGCCGGGCATGCAGACGGACGGCAGAGAAAACGTGTATATCGTTTTTGGGGCGAAGGTGAAGGCGGACGGACCGGCAAAAACGCTTGCCTCGCGCCTGGATGCTGCCGTGGATACCATGCTGAAAGACAGCGGATCCGTGTGCATTGTCAGCGGCGGGCAGGGGCCGGACGAGCCGTTCACGGAAGCATCCTGTATGCGGGACTATATGGTCGAGCGCGGCGTTTCTCCCGAGCGTATTTTTCTTGAGGAGAAAGCATCCGATACCAGGGAGAACATCCTTTATTCGGCGGAGTTAATCAAGCAACTCGGCTTTTCCGATCGGCAGATCATCTGTATTTCTTCCGAAACGCACATCCCGCGGATACGGCTGATGTGCTCGCGTGCGGGCGTTGATGCCCTGTATATAAAAGCGGAAACACCCATAAAATTTTTCCTGTTCACCACGTGGGTAAGAGAATATCTCTCCTACGTGAAGATGCTTGTCGGTATCTGACGTGATTCCGATATACGGAAAGTGCCTCCCGTGACAGGGCGGCGTTTTCCTTTTGCGCGATGTTCGTGATATAAGGCTGGTTTTACCGTAACAACGACGTATCTTCATTATCCTTTGGTATTTGTTTTTTGAGGGAAATATCGTCTCTGTGCTTGCATTGCCGGTAATTCTATTGTATAATGGTACCGGATGCTTTCACTGTTTTTATTTGGAGATTGATTATGGAAAATATAACGGTACGCCTCGAAACGGAAAACGATCACAGAGCCGTCGAGACGTTGACCCGCGAGGCGTTCTGGAACGTGTACAAGCCCGGCGCAGACGAGCACTATTTTGTGCACATGATGCGGAATCACCCTGATTTTATTCCCGAGCTTGCCTTCGTGCTGGAAAAAGACGGGGAGATTATCGGTAATATCATGTACACAAAAGCGTGGCTCGAAGATGAGAGCGGTGAGCGAAAGGAGATCCTTTCCTTCGGTCCCCTCTGCGTTGCACCGAAGTATCAAAGACAAAAATTCGGCAAGATGCTGATAGAGCATTCCTTTGCGGCGGCACGGAAGATGGGCTATGACGTGAATATCAACTTCGGCAATCCGGGCAATTACGTCGGCCGCGGCTTTGTAAGCTGCAAAAAGAAGAACGTGAGTTTTGTGCAGGATGGCAACTTCCCGACGGCACTTCTCGTCTGCGAACTGGTTCCCGGCGTGCTTGAAGGCAAAAAGTGGATGTACGTTCCATCGACTGCTGCAGACTGCTGTGAGGATACAGCTGCCGTGGAAGCATTTGATGCAGCCTTTCCGCCGAAAGAGAAGAAATGGATGCCCAGTCAGGAAGAATTCTATATTTACAGCCATTCGTCCGTAGTGAGATAATGGGAGAACTTTGGACGAAAGCCCTTTTTAGAAAATCATTATCTGTATAAAGGAGTTATTGTATGTCTGCATCTACTTACTGTAATCCGCTGTCGATTTCAGATGTTCCGTCCGGACACTGGCTGGATACGGGAACAGAAAGAATGGCGCCGGATGCGTGTCCGGATTTTCGTTCCATTTCGGACCCCAGTGTAGTCTATCATGACGGAAAATGGATTCTTTACCCAAGTTATGCGGTGGCGTACGTCACAGAAGATTTTGTTCACTGGAAGCACGTGGATATCGGCGTTCCCCATCTTAGGTACAGCCCCGCCGTAGTTCAGTTCCGCGGAAAATGGTATCTCGCCGGCCACAGTATGTCTGAACTGTACTGTGCGGATGATCCGCTGGGTCCGTTTACCGTATGCGGACATTTTACCGACGTGAATGGAAGAATCATAATGCCGGTGGATTCCTGTTTCCTTGCCGACGGGGATCGGCTTTATCTGTACTGGTTCACCTCACGTCCCGCACCTGCGGGAATGGACGTGGAATCTCTCGCCGGCACGGTTGGTGTGGAACTGGATCCCGACCGCCCCTGGCAGATGCTGCACGCGCCGGTCGTGCTCAATCAGTTTGATCCGGCAGAGATCTGGCAGCGGACGGGAGAGGACAATCAGAACGCACGCAGAGGCTGGATCGAGGGGCAGTGGATGAAGAAAATCGGCAACCGCTATTACCTTTTGTACTGCGGATCCGGTACGCAGTATTCTTCTTATGCCAACGGTATTGCCGTGTCCGACGAGGGCCCGCTCTCCGGCTTCAGACCGCAGAAAAACCATAATCCGTTTACCCGTAAACGGCACGGTCTTGTGCGCGGTGCCGGTCACGGCTGTCTTGTGGACGGACCCAACGGCACGCTGTGGGTATTCTACACCAGCATCTTCTGCTTCAATCACAAATTTGAACGACGCATCGGTATGGATCCGGTGGGCATCGATGAAAACGGGGAGCTGTACTGTCCGGAGGTGTCGGAAACACCGCAGTTTGCCCCCGGCGTTCTTCCTCATCCGGAAAAAGGAAACGGCACGGGGTGGGTGCCGGTTACGTTTATGCAGCGCCCCACGGCAACCAGTCACGTGCCCGGCAGAGAACCGCTTTACGCCTCCGACGAAAGCGTACTTACCTGGTGGCAGCCGGCGGAAGACGACCCTGTACCGACGATCACGTTCCCGCTTGGGAACCAAACACGATACGATATCCGCGGTGTACGGCTGATCTGGCGGGATATCGGCATGGATACGCTTCACGGTATTGATCCGGGACCGTTCCGCTACGTGGTGGAATATGCGCCGCAGGCGGACCTAGGCACGTGGAAAATGCTGATAGACGCTTCCGATAACGACGACGATCTCTGTGTCGATTACCGCGAAGTAACGCCGGTGAAGGCATACGGTATCCGCCTGCGGATTCTTGGCGCGCCGGCGGGGATAACGCCGGGGCTTGTAAGCCTTACCGCATTCGGCAATGCTGTAAACGAATGTGAATAATGAGAAAAAGCGGCAAGAATTTCTTGCCGCTTTTTCAGCCTTATCCGTATTTCCGGTATGCCTTCCAGAAGCCGCTGTAGGTGTGATATCCAACCAGCTGTGCAATTTCCGAAAGAGACAGATCCCGTTCCGTTTCCATGAGCAGTTTCGCCGCTTCTATCCTGTACTTTGCCAGATTTACGGAGAACGTATCGCCGGTATATTTCACGATCAGGCGGTGCGCTTGTTTTTCGGATACGAAAAGACCGGCGGCCAAATCCGCAAGGGTTACGTCTTTATCGTAATGGTGGGAGAAAAAATCGTGTATAAAAAATTCCCGGTTCCGCAGTGGAAAAACGGAGGTGGAAACTGCGGAAAGCTCATTCAGAATATAGGCAATATATCCGGTGAGTTTTGGCGATTCGCCCGTTTTCGTCAGTGTGGCAGCTGCCGTTATCAGCTGGTGCAGTACTTCCTGCGGAATGCGGGTTTTTCGAAATTCCGGCATAGGGAGATTCAGCCAGAATACATGTTCCTGCGTTGTCTCGTCCGAGTCGGAAATCCGGTGCGGACATTCCGCCGGAACAACCGCTACGTCACCGGAAAGAAGCTCCAGCTGCTGTTTCCCGGCGCGAAGCGTTTCATGACCGGCAACGACTATGTGGATTTCTGCATATTTGTGGGTGTGAATGGGCGACGTTTTGTTGGAAGGACAAAAAAAGTTCGTGAGCAGAAAACATTCCGCACTGATCTCACCGAGCCGTACCGTAATCTGATAGCTATGCATGCATACCTTTCCCAAAAAGACACCCTTGGTTGAAAATGTCCTTCTGCAGTATTGCGTTTTTTTTTGAAAAGCGGTATAGTAATGATACCACAATCTGCGGGAGTTGTAAAGGAGTTTATGATGAAATTTTCTATTCATCCTGTTGGAAAAGCAAAAACTATTATCAGTAATCCGGAAAGCAAACATAATTATTTCGCCTGGCCCAGCGCCGTTCGTTTTGATGACGGCAGAATTGCCGTGGCAGCCTCGGGCTTCCGGCTGGAGCACGTATGCCCGTTTGGAAAATCCGTTATTGCTTTCAGTGAAGATAACGGTGAGACGTATACCCGCCCCGCACCGGTGATTGATACCGTTCTTGATGACCGGGACGCCGGGCTCTGTCGATTTGGCGAGAAGGGGCTGATTCTTACCTCCTTCAATATCGATAAGGAAACGCAGCGGGGTTATCTTCCCCGTGCCAAGTGTGAGGAGGATAGGAAATATATCCTCGCTTATCTGGATACGTATACCGAGGAAGAAGGCAGGGAAGCGTACGGTCCCAGTTTCCGCATCAGTCATGATGCGGGCGTTACCTTCGGTGAGCGTTTCCCCAGTCCTATCAGCTCGCCTCACGGGCCGATTGAACGGAAAAACGGAGAGGTGCTGTGGGTAGGACGTTCACTTGGCGATGCCGGCGACGGGCGGCTGTACGCTTACACCATCGATACGGAAACCGGAAAAATGGAACTGCGGGGGCAGATCAATACGGATGAGATCCTGCAGTTTGCCGGTGTATTTGAGCCTTACGCTATTGAACTGCCGGACGGCACGATCCTCTGCCATTTCCGTGTAGACAGCCAAAAGTACTTTACGCTGTTCCAAACGGAATCAAAAGATGGCGGACGCACCTGGTCCAAGCCGAGACAGCTTCTGTCCGATGCGGGCGGCGCACCGGCGCACATCCTCCGCCATTCCTCCGGCGTTCTGCTCTCCCTGTACAGTTATCGGTATGAGCCCTACGGCATAAAGGCCATGTTCAGCCTGGACGACGGAAAAAACTGGGATACCGACCATTATATTTATCAGAACAGCTATCCATCCTGGGATATCGGGTACCCGTGTACAGTGGAAATGGATGACGGCAGTCTGCTTACTGTATTCTATGCCCGTCCTGAAAAGGGGCCTGCCGTAATCATGCAGCAAAAATGGGGTTTCGAATATGCGGAAGAGTGAGACGGCTGCCGTCTCCCCGGAGATTATTCGCTCCAACAAGATAAAATCCATCCTCGCTTACGCCCTCCGTGCCCTTTCTTTGATGTGCGCCTCGGGCACTTTGCTGCAGACGCTGCTTGCCTCACTGGGGTTTGAAACCCGGTATATCTATTTTCTCTCCACGCTGATGCAGGCAGCAAATATGGTGGTCATTATGCTTTTCGCGCGCTGGGCAGATACCGGGAGCGTGATCCGGCGGGCAGCATACACCTGCCTTGCCTCTGCTGTTCTGATGCTGGGGTATATACCGCTGTGCATATGGCGCTCTGCCAGTATGAAAGCGTATTTTTTACTGCTCGGACTGGGCATTGTCCAGCAGATTTTTAGCGGACTCTACGTGGTTTGCGAGTATAAACTCCCCTATCACGTGTATGTGGCGGAGGAGTACGGCCGGATTTCGGCTATCAGCGGCCTTTTGTCGTCTCTGATCACATTGGGTGCTGGTGCGGGCATCTCGGCATTGGTTGTCCGATTTGACTACCTCAGCGTAATGGTGGTGGGGTTTGCTGTATCGGCGCTGCTTATGCTTTTTACGTATTTTTTGACCCGCACGCAGCACTCTCTGATCGATGAACCGGAGCCAGCCCGGAACACCGGCAATGCCGCGCCGAGAATGCCAGTCAGTGAAATATTTAAAACGCCGGTGTTTTCCTTTTTGTTTGTTCCCAATCTTCTGCGCGGATTTGCCGGCGGCGTTATCAGCGTTCTCACAACGGTGGCGTTTGATCTGGGGTATGAAGAATGGATCGGTACGGCGATGGTTTCTGTAAATTCGTTTTCGGCACTTTTGTCCTGTGCGCTTTTCGGGGTGCTGGCGACAAAAATTTCTTCCCGTACGATTCTTGCCGCGGGAAGTGTACTGATTGCTGCCATGCCGCTTCTTCTGATTCCGTCTGAGACAATATTTCTCGCCGTGTACGCTGTAGTGATTTTCGGCTTTACGCTTATCAACTACGTTGTTCCGGTCTTTTTGCTGACGCGGGTGGACGTAAAAATAGCAGGACCCTATCACGCCTGGCGCATGGTACTCAATTACGGCGGTATGCTGGCGGCAACCTTCCTTGCTCCCTTTTTCTCTGTCCCCCTTCTCTTGGCGCTGGCGGCTGTCTGCCAGCTTCTGTCGGGAGTGGGCTACTGTCTGTATAAGAACCGTGATGGGAAGAGGCAGTGAAAAAGCGGCGTGTCCCTTATTCAGAAAAATTTCCAAAAAGCTCTCCTCCGGATTGTTGGCGGAGAGCTTTTTTTCGATAAAACAGTTGTGTTTGTTGACATGATATGATACAATTGAGTGTATAGATTATCCCATAATCTTGGTATTGTGAAGGAGAAAAGGAATGAGACGACAGAAATTTTCTGTACGCGCTGCCGTGTGGATTACTGCCTTTGCGCTCTCTGTCCTGGGAGTCGCTGTCATTCTGACCTCGGCGGTAACCGCTCAATGTGTGCATTCCGAAGCAGAAGCGAAACTGCGCACCGTGGATAAAGAGACAGGAACGTATACGTATACCTGCGCTGACTGCAAAGCAGAAATTACCCTCTCTCTGACTGGCGATCTCACAAATCCGGAAAACGATACGGTCTGTAAAAATAAGCCGTACAGTATCCGCAGGGCGGAAATGGACGGCTTTGACACGGACCGCCCGCGTATTCTGTATCTGGAAAACGGCGTGATCGGTAAAACGGCATCGCCTTACTGGATCTTTTTCAGCGTTACGCCGAAGTCGATTGCCTCGCCCGAAAGCGGTGATTTGAATGATCGGATCTCCACCGTATTCAGAGGGTGGAATATGCTTTCTGCCGAGCCGTCCTTCTCCCCTGCGTCCCAGCTTCGTATTATGCCGGACGGCTGGGAAAAGGGAAGCGGAGCCGTGAAGACGGAGAAAGGTACTGCTGACGGCAGGGCGGAAGTGAAAATTTTGAAAAAGCCGTATCAGGAGAATATCGGTGACGACACGGTGTTCTACCGGGATACGGAAACGGTGGCCTATCTGGAAACGGGAAAAACTACGGATTTTGCGATTCGTATCGATCCCCGGACCGGTGTGTACGACGTGTTTGTGGATGGCGAATATAAAGCTACGTCACAAAAGAATCCTGCGGCGGATTATAACCCGCAGATCTATTTCCATGATACCGGCGCTGGGGAATATACCTATACGGATATCCGTATTCTGGCAGAAGAAACGTGAGGTGAACGGGATGAAAATACTGAGAAACAGTTTTGCGTTTCTTTTGTGTCTTGCTATGTTCCTGCCTTGTGCCTACTTGGTTCTGCCTTTGTACGCGGCGGAAAAACTGGCAGCCATCGAGGATTTTGAGGGGAAGACGGATGGGGATCTTGCCTTCCCGCAGTGGAGCGGAATAGCCGGAAAAGGCGATGCCAGCGGCATAGGTATAGCCCGTGTACCGGAGATGAAAAAAATTTCCGGCTATCCCAAAAATGTGGAAACAACGAAAGCCCTCAACTCCCGCTCCGGCGTGGTGGATTACGGTGTAACGAAGGTGAGCGGAGCGCTTCCGGACAACACGGGCGAGATCCGCTTTGATCTGTATATGGATACGTGCCCCTGGAAGGGAATCTATATTTCTTTCGGATACGATAATGGAAAAGCCGTTACCGCCCACAGTACAGTGGTCTTTTTCCGCCCGGCCGGGGATGCGCAGTACAAGGAGTACGGGGATGGTATCGCCGTGGCGTATACCGGAAAAGGGGCACCGCTGACAGCACCGTCTTACCATGCCAACTATACGCCCGTTCCAAAAAGTGATATGGAGAGGGGCGCCTATATGGAGATGGATCGGTGGTACAGCGTAAAAATCAAGATTACCCCCGGACAAAAGACGGCGGCGTTGTATATTGATGATTATAAAATTGCCGATATTCCCGCTGAAAAAAACGTGCGGGTCATAAACAGCATCCGGATACAGAAAATGTCGAACGGTGACGGCGCTAACAATATATTTGTGGATAATATCGCTCTCAGCGAAACGGCTGACGCAGAACCGTATTATTTTGAGGATTTCGAGGATTACGCGCTGGGAGCCGTACCTACAGCCGTATGGGATAAAGCCCAGCATACGGCACTTTCCGTTTCCGAAGTGGCGGCCAAAGGTGCAGAGATTGCGGAAGAATCGTGGGAAACCGTTTCTGCCACCGATGCCCTCCGCGTACGGCAGAATGGGACAGGGTATGTGCAGTCCCGTCGCTTTTTCATGCCTACAGGCAGAATGAGCGTTTCCTTTGATTATCTGGGCACAGAGGTCACCGGTGTCAGCGGTGCGTACATCGCCCTCCTTTCCGGGGAAGATCGGAAATTCGATATCCGTATACGCAAAGTAACCGAGGCGGATGCGGCTCCCATGCTGCGCAACTACACGGGCAAGAGTTTTACCAATATCATTGCCTTGCAAACGGGGGTGTGGTACAACGTAAAAATTGATTTTACCGGCACCGGTGCGAAGTTGTATCTGAATGAGGAGTTTGCGGCTGATCTCAAAGATCTGAATCCCGGTGCGAAAACCGTTGACCGCATCATTTTCGGTACAGCATCCAACGGACAGGCGGAGGACGAGTACTTTATTGACAATCTCACTTTCACCGGCGTTTACGAAACGGAAATGAAAGCCGTGACGGATCTGTTCCTGGATACCTTTGACGAAGATGAAAAGGAATACTGGTCTTTTACCGGAGAGGGAAGTCATACGCTGGCTGACGGCAAACTTTCTCTTGCGGGAAATGCTGCAGCAGTACGCACGCTGCCTGCCAAATCGCTGTCCGGCAAGTTCGGCTTTACGCTTATGTCGGAGGTGCCCGGAGGTATTCAATACGAGATTCTCTCGGGAACTGCCCCTGCGGTAATTCTGAAAATCGGTGAAAACGGTGCTTTATACTATAAACGCGACAATCTATGGACCATATGTACGGATCCCGGTGTTGTGAAAGAGGGAGAGAAAGCGGAGATCTCCCTGGATCTTCCGAACGGACGGAACACAAATTACTTCCACGTCCGGGTAAACGGCAGACTTGTGGGAACGGCTCTCTATTATCAGCCGTTTCAGTACGTGGATGGCTTACGGATTACGGTGCCTGAAGGGGTGCGTGCGGATATCGATGATCTGTACGGTATGAAATCCGACGGGATTATTCCAACGCCTGACCGCGGAGAGGAGACTGCGCCGGCCGTATATTTCCCCGAGATTATCGAAACGGCCAAGGTGATGTATCTCGAAAAAGATACAAGTCCGAAAAGTGGCTCTCTTGTTTATGCCAAGGCGAGGGAATCCTTTACCTTTGACAGAAACCGAAACAGCATCGGCGTGGATCTGGGTACTGTCCAGCGCGTGAATGCGATTCGCATCACCGGCAATAAAGAAACGGCACGCGGTTTTACCCAGGACAATATTTCCGTATGGCAGAGCAATGATAATAAAACGTGGGAAGAACTTTACGGCCATACGCTGAATTTCTATAAAGACAACGGCGTAAGTGCGGCACTCATTGAATTTTCCGGCGTCACCGCACGGTACGTAAAGGTGAATTACACAAAAACCAATGCACC
>JAZQDY010000071.1:0-5876 GCA_045547015.1 Eubacteriales bacterium
AGGCAGATGCTCTCCCAGCTGAGCTATGCTCCCATTTGCGGTCGCCTGAAACCGGCTGAAATCCGTCGGTTTTTGGGCCGCGCTCCCTGCGACGTGTATTATTATACTATACTCGCTTTCGTTTGTCAACACCTTTTTTCATTTTTTTTAAAAAATTTTTTCGCCCCTTTTTTCACTGCATCGGCTTTATGCACCTGGCCGCAATATACCACCGTTCATCCGTTTCCCCGGCAGGCGTAAATGCGTAATCGGAAAACATACCCAAGACTTCAAAACCTGCTTCTTTAAGCGCATGACGAAGCGCTTCGGCAGAATAACACCGCTCCTTCTGCACCGTATCGGTGCGGCTGTACATGCCATCCGCATTTTCAGTGAACACCGTCAGCTCGAAATCGCATATGCCGGTTTCCTCATTATACGAATTACGCCAGCAGCACACGCTGTCTCCCTCTTCACTGTCGATGATATAATCGTTCATACCGTAGATGTTCTCAAATTTACAGGGCGTATTCACGTCAAACAGAAACAGTCCGTCCGGATTCAGATAATTATGGACGAGGGAAAAGCATTTCTCAAGATCGCCCTTGCGGGTGAGATGATTCACACTGTCCAGACAGCACACCACCGCATCCACCGTGCCGTACAGTTCAAAAGACGTCATATCCTGCTTCAGAAGAAGCACGCCCGTGAGCCCTTCCTCCGCGATCCGGTCAGCGGCGGCGGCAAGCATATCGGCACTCAGATCAATGGCGGTCATATCGTAGCCGCGGCGGGCAAGTTCCACGGTCATACTGCCCGTGCCGGCAGCAAGATCCAGCACCAGCTCCGGCTTGTTTTTTGCATAGCGGGAAAACTGGGCTTCGATAAAATCCGCCCAGGCGGCGTAGTCCAGTTCCGCATTGATCCTGTCGTAGATGGGTGCCAGAACGTCGTACGGTGTTTCCATCATTTTTCCTCCTCCGCTTTCAGCCGCTCCAGAACCCGCACGTACCCGTCACTGCCGTATTTCAGACACCGGTTTACCCGGCTGATGGTAGCTGTGCTGAGCCCGGTCTCCTCCGCGATCTCCGTATAGATCTTGTTTTCGTCCAGCATTTTTGCGGCGGTAAGACGGCGGGACATTTCCGACAGTTCCTTTACTGTGCAGATATCCTCAAAAAAAGCGCGGCACTCCTCCACGGTATTCAAGGTAAGAATCCCTTTGAACAGGTATTCCATTTTTTCATCCATATAATTCTTTGCCATAACGTCCTCCCGCTGAATCACTGATTGTCTGTTTGTACGCTTATCTGTTTTTTAAGCGGACGGTCAATGACCGCCCCTACAACCGGGTCAAACACCTGCACCGGCGATTATCGCCGTACAAACCCACTGTATATGCCATAAAAGTTCTTTGCTTCTTTCTTTCGGGCACCTGCACCGGCGATTATCGCCGTACTATATCCCTGTATTTGCCATAAAAGTTCTTTGCTTCTTTCTTTCAAGAAAGAAGAGAATCGTTCTTTCTCTCGTTTCCCTTCTCTCCCAGCAGCAGCCCCGCAATCTCTTCCGCTGTCGCCCCGGCAATATAGGCATCCACCGGCTGGGGTATGGACTGCAGCGCCGAAAGAATCTCTCCCCGGCGAAGCAGTACACCCACAAGCTTTTCTTCCAGCTCCCCGATGGGCGCCGTGCCGAAATAATCCCCGTACAAACGGATCTCGCTGACCGTCCCTCCTACGGCCGTATAGGAAGCAGTCAGCGTACCGAAGGAAAACCGGGCAGTATACTCGGTAGTATGCCGGGCAGACGCACCGAAATTCCATTGCCACGTGCCGTATTTTTCCCGGCGCAGTTTTTCCACGCCCGCCGTTTCCTCCGCCGTAAGCGAAGTTACAACCCCATTGCCGCTGAGCCGGCGCGCCAGAAGATCCACAAAATCCGTCACCGTTATATCCCGGGGAAACCCAGGCAGATCTCTGAGATTTGCCACCCGGCTCCGCACGCTGGCAATGCCCTTGGTCCGGATCTTTTCCGGATGCACAACCAGTGCTTCGGAAAGAACACCCAGATCCGCCCCGAACAGAATCGCCCCGTGATGCAGCTTGCGTGTGGTTCCGTCCGGGCGGCGGTACACCGCCTGGGCGTTGCCGGAGATCTTCACTCCGTCTACCAGAATATCGTTCCGTCCACCCAGTTCAGCCTCCACGCCCAATTCAGCCAGTACGAAAAGCACCGGTGCGGTAAACTTTGCAAAATCAATACCGTCCTCCGCTCCGTGGGCGGTAATAAACGTGTAGTTCACATTGCCCGGATCGTGGAACACCGCGCCGCCGCCGCTGAGCCTGCGTACCACGGCAATCCCGTTTTTTTCCGTAAAGGGTACGTTCACCTCTGCCCACGCGTTCTGATTCTTGCCGATAATCACCGACCGGCTGTTCCGCCACAACATACAGATATCTTCCTCCCCATGGAGAAGCAGATATTCCTCCGCCGCCAGATTAAAATACGGATCGGTCGTTGTAAGCAGAATCGTTCGCATGGCGGTTTCCTTTCCGGACGTGAGTGTGATTATGTTTATTATACCCGATTATTTCACCAAAGTAAAGCGGTAAATTGCAAAAGTGCAAATTTTTACATAAATAAAATCCGTGCAGCACTGATGAACTGCACGGATTTTATTTTATGCATCGATAGTTTCTATTTCCGTCCCGTCCGGCAGAAGAAACCGCACAGAATCCGCGCCGACGCTGTTTTTCACCATCTCCAAAAGAGCGGAAAGCACGTCCTCGCCGGGATCGTCCGTCAGCGTCACGCAGGCAATCCGGGCATGATTCGTCTTTTCCTCCGTTACCCCGGTGCACCGCACCGCGCTGTCCGACTCGGCAAGATATTCGTTCACAGCATTCTTTACGTTTTGCGGCTGCCCGGCGGTTGCCGCGGAAAACTCCTCATCCGCTTTGTAATTGTAATCATGTCCGCCGTCTGCGTCGGCGGCGCCGAGTATGGCGTCCTCCGTGGGCATCCGATCAGGGGCAAATTCCGCCTCCGGCGCGGCGCTGTCCAGCATCGCCTTTTTCATTCCGCCCTGGAATACGCTCCAGACGCCCACAAGGAGAATCAGACACGCGGCAGCAGTGCCTGCGATGCGGAACGGCAGCATTCTCGCTTTATTTTTGGCATTCGCCTTATTTTCTTTGTTTTCGACATCCGCCTCAATAAGCAAATCATCGTCAATTTCGCTGAGTGCACGAAGGAAAAACTCCCGTTTCATACGTCAATCCCCCTTTCCTTCAAAAACGCGCGCAGACGCGTACGCATCCGATGCAGCTTTACCGAAGCGGCGTTTTGCGTGATCCCCCTCTCCCGGGCGATCAATTCTACGCTGTCACCATGAAAATAGCGGCGGATAAACAGACGCCGGTCCTCTTTTCGCTGACCCCGCAGAAAATCGGAAATGGCCGCCGCCGTGGCTTTCGCCATGGCTTCGTCCTCCGCGCCGGCAGTATCGGAAATGATATCCCCGATCTCGGAAAGAAGCACGTCCGCGCCGCTGCCCCGGCGGGCGGCATGATTATACCGATACCGATCCAGCGCCAGATTCCGGGCAATGCGGCAGACGTAAGGCATCAGCGGATCCGGCGCATTTGGCGGCACCGTATTCCACACGGCAAGGGCCGTATCCGCCTCGCACTCCTCGGCGTCTGCCTCGTTTCCCAGAATGTTCATGGCAATACGGCGGCAGAGACGGCCGTATTTCTGATTCAGTGCAGTAATGGCTTCCTCGGCACGGGCGAGGAACAGTTCCACGATCCGGCGATCTTCCATAACAACCCCTTCTTTCACTGATAATACGGAGAGAAAACGGAAATCTTACAGCTTTCGCTGTTTTTTTGTTTCTGTATGCAGTCGAAACGCGGCATCCACGGCGGATCCTGTCAAAAGAAGAAGCGCACAGCCCGCCGTCCACAACTGCACCGGTGTGGTAAGATCGGCCGCGGGCGTTTCACACATCACGGCATAAGCTCCGCCCAGAAACCAGAACAGAATGGACACCGCCGCCATCACGCCGCTGCGCACACGTCGCATCCGATGGCGGATCAGCGCCGCAAGAAGCGTGATTCCGCCGGTCACGGCAGCAAAACCACCGCCCGCCCGCTGGAATACGGACAGCATGTCCGATGCCCATCCGCAGAATGCCGCATCGGACGCGGCATCGGCGAGAACGCGCGCAGATAATCGCACGGAAAGCAAAAGACACACTCCTCCCAGGGCACACAAAAGGAGATTGGCAATCAGTACAGCGCGCAAAAGAGCGCGGCTATGAAGAAAATGCGGCAGAACGGTCACCGCAATGGCGGCGGCGGAAAGGAGAACGGCAACAAAAACAAACACGGATGGCACCTCAGCGGAAATCAGTATACTTTATTATACCATTCGTTTTTCCGGAAAGCAATAAAAAAACAGCCGATTCCAAGGCAGAATCGGCCGTTTTCAAAAAATCATGCAATCCCTGCCAGACGGCGGATCGCCCGGGAGGAAAAGAGCAGAGACGCTCCCAGCACGGTAAGGATCATTTCCGGCAGCATATACCCGCCGTTATAGCAGAGAGAATAGAACGCCACGTTCCATCCCTCAGGGCACCATACGGCAAAAAAGATTGCGCCGGAGATAAAGTGGCTGACAAAGCGCAGAGCGCAGGCGAGAACGATGCCGGCGAGCGCACCGGGGAATCCGTATTTTTTAAAGAGTCCCGCAAATCCCAGCACGGTAAATGCCAAGAGGTAATCGAACACCACGGAGCCTACCCACATGGTGGGCGTCATGCCCCAGCTCATGAGAGAGGAAAGTCCCAAAAACAGCTGACCGCACGCATAGACGAAGGCGGTACCCACACCGATCGCCGTGCCGTGGCGAAGGGCGATCAGCACGATGGGGAGCATACTGAGCAGCGTGATGGATCCGCCCAGGGGCATCTCCCACATCTTTACCATGCTGAGCACCGTGGCAAGGCCCACCATAATGGCACATTCCGTAAGAATCATGGTTTTGCTTTGTTTGACTTGTGTTTTCTTTTCGTTTTCCATAAACATTTCCTTTCCTGCCCTATCGGCAGCACATAAAGGGAAATACGCACGGCGATTTTACAAAGAAAAAATCCGCCGCACGGTTTCGGTACCGCACGCCGGATCGCACAAATCAACGCCTTGTCTTGAAAATGCGAAACAACCAACAGCTCCCTACGCCGGTATTACCCGTATCAGGTTATAGGGTTCGGATTGCTCCGTCTCAGCTTCGGCTCACGCCGACGCACCCCTGCCTATATATGCCCTTTGGGCACGGTGTAAGTATAGCACACTCTGCGCCCTTTGTCAAGGATCGGCGGAAACTTTTTCCGTTTCCGCCGATCTTTTTTCATTATTCAGAGAATTGTCTCCACGAGAGCAAGGAGCATATCCACCATCTCGTAGCCGGCCGTCTTTTCCATCTGGCTGTTATGGGTACAGGGACGCGCCTCGTACACGTGGTCGTAAAACAGCTCTTTTATCGGGATATATCCCACACTCCCGTTGGCCAGATTGGCCATGATATTGTATTTTCCGGGAGAACGCTGCTTCAGCATTTTGCCGAATTCCACAAAAATCTCCCCGGGCAGGCAGTAAAGGAACAGATCCCCCACGCGCAGCACCTGCAGAATCACCGGCAAATGACGCACGCCCACCGCGTCAAAGCGGCGGATCTCCTCTGCCAGGAACAGATCCGTTTCGGAGGCGGTGCCCGCCTGAATCGTTTTTTCCGCCCAGGCACGCTGCTCGTCGGTAGGTTCTCGCGTGGGCATGATAAGCCGGGTGTCCGCCCCGGCCACCGTATGATTCTCCATGGGCGCACCCGTCTCA
>JAZQDY010000072.1:0-2921 GCA_045547015.1 Eubacteriales bacterium
GCAGGGGAAAGCGCGCGGAGGTGTTGCATTTGCAAATGCAACACCTCCAATTATTTCAGGTCTTATCCAACATACTGCGTCAGATTCAGAAGAATCTGTGCTGTCTGTGCGCGGTTCAGTGTGTCATACGGAGAGATTGCACCGGCTCCTGTACCGCGCAGGATACCCAAATCAGAAAGAGCATACAGGGAACTTTGCGCCCAGACCGGGATGCTGTCATTGTCAGTAAACAGTGATACGCGCAGCGGCACTTCCGCGCCAAGGATATTGTTTATCATTACTGCCGCTTCCGCGCGAGTGATGTTTTCTTGAGGGCAGAATACGCGTGTGCCGTTTTCCTCTCTGCCTTTTACAATTCCAGCATTGTATGCGGCACTCACATATGCCTTGTTTTGCTCACTGATAACGCTGTCATCGGCAAATACGGTGTGGATTTCTTCTTCACTGTCGCTGAAATCTGCTCCAAGGGCACGCATCAACATAACGAGAAACTGTTCACGAGTGACTGATTTCTCCGGCATAAATACGGCTTTTTCACCGTCAGCGGCGTAGTCCATGATGCCGGCAGATGTCATTTCAATGGCAGCACTGTGTGCACAATGATCGGTCATATCGGAGAATACCGTGCTGTGGCTTTTACGGGCAATTGTTACGTTAGCGGCGGCGGTGTCCGAATAATTTCCGTAACTGTCGCGAACCCGATAGGTGAAGCTGTCACTGCCGGAGCATCCCACGTACGGGGTGTACTGAAAATCCCCATGGTTCTTGTCATTCAGCACGAGAAGCCCCTTTTGAGGATAGGAAACAATTTCAAAAGTAAGCGGATCGCCTTCCGGATCATATGCGTCCAGCGTACCGTAGCATCGGATGTCTTTTTGTGTCCATACCGCTACTGCGTCCTCATAGGCTGCCGCTACCGGGGCAAAATTCACTTCGTCCGTGATTCGCATCTGGCAGGTCATCGAGTAATCCCGTCCCAGCGAAAAGGTAAACCTGCTGGACTGCGTTCCTTTTGTGGGAAAAAATTTCAGACTGTCAAGGCTGCTTTTGGAAATACTTTGATTTACCGCTACGGGAACGGCACCCAAATACAGTGTGCCGTCTGCGGCGGCAGGCAGGGACGTAATCGTAATCGTATCATCTGCAAGCAGTGAGGCGGCATTTTCAAAATCTGCGCCGGTAAACAGTACACCTGAATAGGAGTTGCCTGTTTTAACCATAGCAGAATCAGCGGCGATTTTTTCAAGAGCCGGCGAAAGAGGGGCGGCAATGGCGGTAGTTGTCAGTACGGAGAGCAACAGGAGAGACGCAAGGAGAAATTTCGGGAGAGTTTTCATGTCCGTTCCGTATCGGATACGCCGAATGCGGTGTATCCGAATAATCCTTTCTAAATTCTTCGTTTTTAGTATCTATGCGGATTTGCCTGATTATACAGCCGGACAGCAAACGTTAAAGTTTGTTCACAATTTTCCTTTGTGACGTTCCGTTTGGGTGCTTATTGACAGATATCTGCAAAAAGAGTATAATTAACATCAAATAAATAAGAAATGAAGAACGATATGAAAAAAGCATATATAAAACATATACTGTCTCTTTTGTTGTTCGGGACAAACGGTGTGATTGCCAGCTATATCCTCCTCTCCAGTTATCAGATCGTGTTGTTCCGAACGATGATCGGCAGTTTGCTGCTTCTTCTCCTTTTTAAAGGGAAGGGTGAACATTTTCATTTTTTCCGGTATAAAAAGGATTGTCTTTTCCTTGTTTTGTCCGGCGTTTCCATGGGAGCCAGCTGGATGTTTTTGTACGAATCGTATCAGCAGATCGGCGTGGGAATAGGTACGCTGATCTATTATTGCGGCCCGGTGATTGTTATGGTCCTGTCGCCGCTTATGTTCAAGGAAAAATTGACTGTTTTCAAACTCTTCGGTTTTGCCGTTGTCCTTCTCGGGCTTTTTCTGCTGAGCGGCAACGTGGTAATCGCGGGCGGCAGTGCGTGGGGCATCGTGTGTGCACTTTTGTCAGCCGTAACGTATTTTTTCATGGTGACTATGAATAAAAAATCTGCCCGTATCACCGGTATGGAAAATGCTGTTTTGCAGCTAATAATCAGCTTTGTAACCGTTTCACTGTTCGTGCTTATCCGGGACGGATTCTCAATGGATCTTCACGGTGTGAATATTCCCGCGATTTTGCTCTTGGGCGTGTTGAACACCGGTATCGGCTGCTATTTGTATTTCTCTACTTTGTCCGAACTTCCTGTACAGTCAGTGGCGGTTCTCGGCTATCTGGAACCCCTTCTCGCCGTATTGTTCTCGGCATTAATTCTTTCTGAGAAAATGATTTTCACGCAATGGATCGGTGCTGCCTGTATTATCGGCGGAGCGATGATTGTAGAATTTGTTCATCCGAAACGAAGAAAAGATGATATTCGGTGTCAGGACTGAGGTTGACAATGCTGCCATAGGAATGGTATAATATTTAGAATTTGATTTTGAAAACGGAAGGCTTGCAACTATGCTGAAACAATCCATTCTCACTCGTGCCATGACGCAGGACGGAAGTGTCCGCGTTGTCTGTGCGGATACAACCGCCATCGTGCAGCGTGCGCACGAAATTCATACAACATCAAAAACCATGACGGCTGCTTTGGGGCGCTGCCTCACGGTAACGTCGCTTATGGGATCCCTTTTGAAGGATTCTTCAGATACTCTTACTCTCCAGATTAAGGGGGACGGTCCTGCCGGTACGATTATCTGTGTCAGCGACTATAAAGGAAATGTGCGCGGCTACGCGCAGGATTGCTCTGTGGAACTGCCTCCCAATGATCTTGGCAAGCTGGACGTGGGCGGTGCGGTCGGGCGCGGCTCTCTCGGCATTATCCGGGATTTCGGTACCGGCGAACCGTACGTGGGAATCTCCCC
>JAZQDY010000073.1:0-19700 GCA_045547015.1 Eubacteriales bacterium
AGACTCAGCGATGTACGTGAACACAATCTGAGCACCCTCTTCGATGGTGTTGGTGCCTGCGCGACCGGTCTCTACCTCTTCGCCGTTGATTGTGTACTCCCAGAAATAGGTGAGATCACCGTCAACCTTATCGGCGTAGTCGCCGATGGAAGAAATGGAGTATTCGTCTGCTTCATACACGATTTCATTGTTGTCCAGCGCAGTGGTAAGGGCCGTAAGAACGGTTACCGGAGCGTCAGCCGTAGACTCAACAGCAACATTTACGGGACCGAGCAGGTTTGTTCCGTCAACCACTACGGTAACAACAGCGTTAACCGTAACTTTTTCGACTTTCGTGCAGCCGATTACACACGCAGACAGCATGAGCAAAGCAACAGCAAGTGCAAGAATTCTGATCTTCTTCATAAAGGATACCTCCAAAAATTAACCAATCGGTTTTGATAAAGTATACAACAAAATTACCAAAATGTCAAGTCTGTCTGTGATAATTTTGCGGAGAATTATAAATTTCTTCGGATGCTCCCCTCGTCATTCCTCATTACCATAGATCGCATCCTCATCCACCGGTGCATCGTCACCGGAATCTGCAGATTCATCGTCTGGATCTGCCTTTAAAGCATTCCACTCCGGATGTTCCGCAAACCACCGGTTGAAATCAAAGTGGTCGTAACAGAACTTATTATAAAAGCTCCACACATTTGTTTCGCCCACGTATACACCTTCGGGGATTGTATTCTGGAAGAAAGGCTCAGCCCATCCTCCGCCCGGCAGAATTCCATCCGGAAGATCACGGTACACGTATTGAGCATCCGTAACGGTAATTTCAATGGGGAACGAACGGTTTTCCACGCGGATAAGTGCAACATCCTTCAAATTCTTGATATCACCAGTATAATCCTCTACGTTGAGCACAACACCGCCCACCACCGTATCGTATTTCACAACGGTGTGCACGTTACATTCTTCTTCAGGCATAGTCTCTTTGGTGAAATAGCCGACAGCAATTCTGTGACCGCGCGGATCAAGCTTACAGGCATCGGACGGCTTCATACCGGAATCAAGACAGTATTCACACTCAATTACACCAGCAGCAGGGGTAAACGTCTTCAGCGGCGTACCGCCGTTTTTCGCTTCATCAATAAACTTCTGGTGCAGCTTTGTCATAACCGTATCCCAGACGAGGCAGGAAGGATTCCGTGTGAAATCGCTGAGCGTCTGGTTCATATCATAGCCGAACCATACGCCGCCTACGTAATACGGCGTGTAGCCAACGAACCAGCGGTCGAAATCATTTCCCGCTGTACCGGTTTTACCCGCAACATCCACAGTTTTACGGAGCGTTACGGAAGTACCGGTACCCTGGTTCATTACGTTTTCCATCATGATCGTCATGATGGAAGCAGTCTGGTCACTGATAACAATACGGGATTCGGATTCGTTTTCCAGTATCAGGTTATCGTCACTGTCGTACACGTAAAGGAACGTGCGCGGCTTATTATATACGCCGTTATTCTGGAAAATAGAATAAGCGGCCGTAATCTCTTCCACAGTAAGACCAAAACACATCTGTCCCAGTGCCAAAGAAGCCAGTCCCTTGTCACTGAGCACCGTTCCGCTGGAAGTGGTATAGGATTCAATGAAACTATCGATACCTAATTTGTTTTTAACAAAATCAAAAGATTTATCGATCGTCAGCTCCTGAAGAACCCGCACGGCAATGGTGTTCTTTGAAGTGATAATTGCCTGGTTTACCGTGGTAAGTCCGGCATACGTATGCGGCAGATTGGAAGGCCATGCAGAAGGCGCCGTCTTCTTTACAGGGGTACCGTCTGCAGCCGTCTCCACCACATCCCAATCCTCGTCATAGTCGCCGAACGTCACCGGCACATCATCAAGGACAGCCCCATAGGTGATAAGTCCCGCGTCCAGTGCAGGCGCATATACTGCCACCGGTTTAATGGACGAACCCGGCGAACGTGTAGCTTCCGTGGCACGGCTCAGAATACGGTTATTCGTCTTCACGCCGCGTCCGCCAACCAAGCCGAGAACGTCTCCCGTATACGGGTCTACAACAACCATGGCTGATTCAGGCTGCAAACCGTCGTTGGAATAAGGAAAATACTCTGTATCGTTCTCGTATACTTCCTCCATTACGTTCTGCACGTCGGGATCCATAACGGTATAAATCTTCAGCCCACCAGCCCAGATCATCATACTGGCAGTATACTGATCGTATCCGTATTTCTCCATCAGAGCGTCACGTACATCGATAAACACCGCTTCCTTGTACCAGGAGAACACGCTGTCCGCATCATCCTCGGTGCTTTCGTTATTCAGGACAAGAACGGGTTCTTCATTCTGCGCCTGCTCCTTCTCCGCGAGAGTAATATATCCTTCCTCCCACATTCGCTCAAGCACCCACCAGCGGCGCTCGGCATTATTCTCCGGGAAACGCACCGGGTCATAATAAGACGGGTTCTTTACAATCGCGGCAAGCGTGGCACACTCAATAAGCGACAGATCTCCCAGTTCCTTACCAAAGAAATAGTTGGCAGCCGCCCGCACACCGGTACAGTTATTGGACAGATATATTTTATTCAGATACAATTCAAGGATCTCCTCCTTGCTTCGCTCTTTTTCCAGATTGAGCGCGCGGAGAATTTCCTGTACCTTACGCTGTATCCGTACTTCATCTTCCTGCGTAAGATTTTTTACAAGCTGCTGCGTAATCGTCGAGGCACCGCGAATCTCCTCAAAGCCGAGGAAGAAATTGACAACCGCTTTACTTGTACCAAGCCAGTCTACACCGTTGTGCTTATAAAAACGGTGATCTTCGATAGCGATAAAAGCTTGATACAGATACTTCGGAAATTGAGGATAGGACGCCCACAAACTGTTCTCGGATGCGTAAATACGCTCGTCCTCCAGTTCTACAGCAGTACCGTTACGGTTCTGTCTATCCTCTTCCGTTTCGTAATCCATATAGTAGATACGGGTAGTAGTATCTGTGCCGGCAGCGATGAGAAGCGATGTATCCAGCGTAGGATCCACGTAATTCTCAATATAGATGGCAAAGGCGCCGCAAACGATGATCCCGGTAATCAAACCGATCAGCAGTACCGTCAGTACGATATTCAGAACGTACGAAAGAAGCCGTAAAATCACTTTTCCCATTACGGAAAAAGCACGCAAAACTTCCCGTCCCCAATCAATTCCGCCGGGAGTCCTTCCCATATTGTTTTTGTTCGTCATGAATTTTTAATCCAATCCTTTAAAGATCTGGTGAAATCAAAGCATGCAAAAATTGTGTGTTTCGAGTGTCTATGGTATTATTATAGAACAATTTTTTGAATAGAGTGTGAAGATATGCCCATAATATTACGGAAAATAAAAAATCAGGAGTCAGCATATGCAGAATTTGTTCGTTTTTTGGAAAAAAAATTGGATGCATGCGGGCTGTGCTGCCGTTATTCTGCTCATAGTCTGTGCAGGAGCGGCCGGCATTTCCAGCCTATCTGCGCGTGTCTCCGTACTGGAAGAAACACTTTTGATGGAAAGCATTCATACCGGTGCAGAAACTGCAAAAAACAGCGGACCAAAATTTGTACTCAAAGAATATGAAGGACGCATCGGCATATATGAAAATGACAGCCGGGATCCTACGGAGATACTGGCCGTATACGTATTTACCCTTCCGGAAACCGATCGCTCTGCTCTGAAGATTGGTATCACCGTATACGGCACCGAAAATCTTCAAAAACTGATTGAAGATTTTACAGCCTGAGAGTTACCGCAATACTACCGCTTCCGCTCCTAAAAATTCCGCAAGTTCATGCAGCACAAACGGCGTAGGCGTAGTGCCGAAATGCTCCACCTGCAGATATTTCCCTTTGGACGCATCATAAAATACAACAGGGACAGAGCCGGAAAAAATATGGAGAAAACTCTGTACACGCCGGCACACCGGGCTGTCCATGCTGTCCACTTTTAAAAATAGTTTGGAAGGTGCTCTGGGTACGCTTTCTGTTGCCGAGGATGACGATTTTGGGGAGACAGCATCAACCTTTTCGGAACTGTTCGCTTGCTGGGCCACAGTTTCTGCCTGGTAAGCCCCGTTTTCCAAAAGCGTTTCGACGCTCTGCATCAAAACTTTCGGCTCCTCATCATCGCGAAGTGACAAATTTCCCCGTATCGCTACGGCAGAGTTTACGGTAAGATATACCCCGGCAGTATTCAGTGCTTTAGGGAAAACAACAATTTCTATTTCTCCCGTACGATCTTCCAACGTAAGAAATGCCATCTGCTCTCCACCGCGCGTTGCCTTATTTTGTCGACGTGTAATCAGACCGGCAACCGTAACCCTTTGCTTATCCGCATATGCAGGCAACTCTTCAGCCATCTGACCATCGTATTCTGCCTCTTCCATCGATTGAAAGGAGGCTTTGATGGCTGAAACGGAATCAGGACTGAGTGCGGAAAGGTGTCGATCATACTCATCCAGAATGTGACCGGAAAAGTACAAACCCGAGCTCTCCTTTTCAAGACGCAGCAAATCTTTGCCGCTGTATTCGGGAATATCAGGCAGCGTAATGGCAGGCGGTGTGTGCGGCTGCTGTACAGCAGAGGCAGCGGAAAACAGATCAATCTGCCCGTCCAGCATACTTCTTCCAGCAGATGCGCGGGAATCAAGCAGCGCCTCGTACACCGTAAGCATCTGACTGCGTTTGGCCCCCAGTCCGTCCAGTGCACCGGATTTTATCAGCATCTCAAGCTGCCGCTTATTCATAGATATCTCGCTCATCCGGCTGATAAAATCATCAAAAGAAAGGAATCGTCCCCGGCGGGTACGCTCGGCGATCAGTGCATCCACAAACTGCCTGCCCAGATTTTTAAGTGCAAGCAGGCCAAAACGGATGTTTTTTCCATCCACGTGGAAATCCCACGCACTGTCGTTCACGTGGGGCGGAAGAATCCGGATGCCGATTCGCGTACATTCCGCGATATACTCCGCCATTTTATCGGAAGAACCAAGCACAGAGGTAAGCAGGGCACTTTCGTATTCCCGTGGATAGTGCGCTTTCAGATAGGCGGTTCTGTAAGACAAAATGCCGTAAGCCGCTGCATGGCTCTTATTAAATGCATAGTTGGCAAAACCGACGATCTCCTCAAAAAGTTCTCGAGCGGCACTTTCAGGAACGCCGTTCTTTTCAGCGCCCACAAGAAAGGCGGCACGCTCGTTTTCAAGAACGTCCAGCTTTTTTTTGGATATCGCCCGGCGCACCACGTCTGCCCGACCCAGTGTATAGCCGGCTACCACGCGGAATATCTGCATGACCTGTTCCTGGTATACAATACATCCGTTGGTCACGTCAAGAATCGGTGCAAGAATCGGCGTGGCATAGCGGATTTTGGACTTGTCCCGGCTGTTTTCGATGTATTTTGGAATGGAATCCATCGGACCCGGACGGTACAAAGCAATAGAAGCAATAATATCGTCGATACGCTGGGGCTTCATCTGCATCAGTGTCTGGCGCATACCGCCCGATTCTAACTGGAATACACCGTCTGTTTTTCCGGCTGAAATCAAATCAAAGGTTCGTTTATCATCGGTAGGAATAGCGGAAATATCAAAATCAGGATTGCGCTCCCGTATCTGATCCTCTGCCTGAGAAATGATCGTCAAATAACGAAGTGCGAGAAAGTCGAATTTCAAAAGTCCTAAATCGGCTACGGTATTCATGTCAAACTGGGTGACAACAATACCGTTATTTACCGCGAGAGGTACGTAGTCGGAAACAGGGCGCTCCGTAATCACCACGCCGGCTGCATGCGTTGATGCATGGCGCGGCATACCTTCCAGCGCCATCGCCGTATCCACCAGATGGCGCACCTCTTCGCTTTCCTCATATTTTTCTTTCAGCGCAGGCAGCTCCAATGCATCCTTCAGTGTAATTCCCAGCGTCCGAGGAATCAGCCGGGCTACCTCGTCCACGTCTGAGTATGACATTCCAAGGGCCCGTCCAACGTCGCGGATAACTGCCCGCGCCGCCATCGTACCGAAGGTAATGATCTGCGCTGTATGATCCTCACCGTATTTCTCGCGTACATAAGCGATGGCCTCATCTCGCCGGTCATAGCAAAAGTCAATATCAAAGTCAGGCATACTAACCCGTTCCGGATTCAAAAACCGCTCAAACAGTAAATCGAACCGAAGAGGATCAACGTCCGTGATACCAATCAGATATGCGATCATACTGCCCGCCCCGGAGCCGCGTCCGGGTCCCACCGGAATACCGACAGATTTGGCGTGATTTACAAAATCCCAAACGATGAGATAGTACTCGCTGTATCCCATTTTTTCGATGACAGATAATTCATATGCCATCCGCTGTCGGTACATGTTTTCGGTGTACGAATCATCAAATTGAATATGCCCGGCGCTGATTCTTTCAAGCAAACACCGTTCCGCCAGGCTCTCAAGATACTTTCCCGGCTCCATTCCGTTTTCGGGACGAAAACGGGGCAATTCTGTATGTCCGAACGTGAACTGAAAATTGCACATTTCTGCAATTTTCACCGTATTATCCAAAGCACCGGGGAAATCGGAAAACAGCTTTTCCATTTCCCACGTATTCTTGTAATAAAACTCGTCCGTTTCAAATCCGATCGGACGACCGTCCGTGATTACGTTATTTGTCTGGATACACATAAGGATCGCCTGGGTTTCCGCATCACCACGCCGGAGATAATGTACGTCGTTAGTTGCCGCAAGACCGATCCCGTGTTTTTCAGCAATTTCCTTTATGGCACGATTCACCGTTTTCTGCTCCGGAATTCCGTGATCCTGGATTTCCAGGTAAAACCGGTCTTTTCCGAACAGATCCAGCATCTGCAGTGCGTATTTTTCCGCTTCTTCATACTCACCGGAAACAATCATGCGGGGAATATAGCCGGCAAGGCAGGCAGAAAGAGCAATCAGTCCCTCGTGATATTCCTTCAAAAGCTCCATATCAATACGCGGCTTGGAATAAAAGCCCTCCGTATATGCTTTGGAGACCAGTGCTATCAGATTCCGGTATCCGGTTTCATTCTCTGCAAGCAGCACAAGGTGATAACTGGAAGAATCCAGATCATGGTTCTTATCAAACCTACTGCGCCGTGCCACGTAAACTTCACAGCCGATAATTGGTTTGATTCCTTCGGCAACGCATGCCCGATAGAATGCCACTGCGCCGTACATGGCACCGTGGTCGGTAAGTGCAACGGCGGTGTGCCCCATTTCTTTTGCTGTTTTGGGAATATCCGCAATGCGGCAGGCGCCGTCCAGCAAACTGTATTCACTGTGCAGATGCAAATGTACGAACTGTCCCATAGCGGTCTCCTCACTGTTTTATACCTTCCGGTTACGGTTTTATGCCTGCAGCGTGTGCAAATTCCATTATTTTGGCAAGGCGGTGGCTCACCCCCGATTTTGTAATGGGCGGTTCATGTGCATCACCTAATTCTTTCATGGACATTTGACTGTACTGCAAGCGAAGCTGTGCAGTTTGATGAAGATTTACGGGAAGACTTTGCAGTTTTCCCGATTCTTTCAGCGCTGTAATTACAGCTATCTGCTCTTCGGCGGCACGCAATGCTTTGTCAATATTTGCCGTGTCGCAATTCACCTGGCGGTTGACGTTATTCCTGAATTCCCGCTCAATGCGTGTATTCATAAAGTCAAACGCCGCCGTGTTGGCGCCGATATAAGCCAGGAAGTCTGCAATTGTCTCGCCGTCTTTCAGATAATAGATATATTGTTTCTTGCGCTGTGTGCACCGGCCGGTTATTCCCTGTTCTGCGAGAATTTCACTGAGAACATCACATTCCTCCGGTGTTTCAAAAGAAAACTCCAAATGATTTCTTTTGGAAGGATCGGTTACAGAGCCGTACAGAAGAAAGAGATGTGCTATGAAATGGGGCAGACAGGACGGGCATTTGCACCGCTCAGCCGCAGAGCGGATGGCATCAGGGCGCATCTGCGGCGGCAAGGAACCGATGGCTTCCGCTTCATTTACAGAGTATGCACAGCATTTTTTCTTTACGGGAAGGGCTGAGAGAGTGTCCCTCAGCGTCTCCGCATATGATTTTTCGTTTGTATCTTGCATCATTTTGTTTTCACTACTCCGGCAGATAAATAATCTCCGGTTCAATCTCTATTCCGTGAAGAAGAAATATTTTTTCTTTAACAAGTTCGATCAGGGCAAGTACATCTGTCGCTTTGGCACCGCCGCGGTTAATAATAAAACCGGCATGCTTTTCGGAAATCTGTGCGCCGCCTATCGAAGTTCCTTTCAGGCCAGCGCCATCAATAAGCTGTGCGGTATAATAACCTGGATACCGTTTAAATGCGCTTCCGGCACTGGGATATTCCAATGGCTGCTTCTCAATGCGTCTGCGCATCAGTTCCTCCATTTCAGCGTGAATCGCGTCGGATGAACCGGCACACAGCCTGAAAGATGCTGAGAGAATCACCCATTCTGGATGTTCTTTGTATATGCTGTGGCGATAAGCAAAAAAATGCTTTTCTGCATTCAGTGTTTCAAAGATATCTTTTTCCGTATCGTAATACGTACTTTCGCTGAGAACCTGTGAGATCTCTCCGCCATATGCTCCGGCGTTCATGAACACAGCTCCGCCAACGCTTCCGGGGATTCCGTGCACAAAAGAAAGACCCGCCAAAGAGGCATCACAGGCGAATTTTGCTAGAGACGTTAAAGATACACCGGCACCGACGGTAATCACATTGTCGGCCACTGCAAGTTCCTTCAAAGAAGCCGTGGAAAGAATTGCCCCGCGATAACCTGCATCCGAAACCAAAAGATTACTGCCGCGTCCGATTATCTGGGTTTTAATACCAAATTCCTTTGCAAGACGGACAGCGGACTGCAAAGCCTCCGGCGTCTTCGGTTCAATATAAAAATCCGCAGGACCGCCGATACGAAAAGAGGTATACGGTGCTATCGGTTCATTACATCGGACGATAATGTCATCGCATTGTTCCAGTGTGCGAAAAAACAACTCGCGTTCTGCATTCATAATGATTGCCCTCATTTCCCGGTAATACGCGCCAGAAGCGCCGGAAGTTCCCGTATATCATCTATAATATACGGAATATCCCGTCCGCGTGTATCCCGATTTCCGGCATGGTCCAACCAAACAGCGTCTATACCGGCTGTGAGTGCGCCGTCGATGTCCGATGTAAGAGAATCACCGACAATCAGATACTGTGCCGGATCAGTTTCTCCAATCGTCTGCATCACGTGCGCAAAGAAACCCGGTGCAGGTTTGGAAACACCGATTTTCTCGGAAATAAACACTTCTTTAAAATATGGCTCCAGCCCGGAACCCATAAACCGGGATCGCTGCGGCTCGTAACTGCCATTCGTAATAATATACATCGGATAGGATTCACTGAGTTCTTTGCACACGTCAATGGCTCCCGGCAAAAGAAAGCGCTGCTGTCCGAGTGTGAAAAAAAACGAACGACTGATCTGTTTTGCCAGATCATCGTCACAGAGCCCCATTTCCTTCAGCAGGATTTCATAGCGAAGATCTTTCAAGCGCTCCCGAGTAACCTCTTTTTTCTCCAGTTTACGCCACAAATCATCGTTGATTTCATGATATCTCTTATATTGATCCGGACAGACAGAAAGTCCCAACGCGGAGAAAACGGCATAAAAAGCCGTTTCCTCCGCGCGATCGAAATCAAAGAGTGTATTATCGGCATCCAGAAGCAAATATCTGTATTCTGCCATTAGTTCATAAAGAAGCGGCGATAGGTCTTTTTACCCTTTTTAAGGATCACACCGTCGCCCTTCAGCTGATCCTCGGTCAGTACTGCATCGAAACGATCTACCTTATCCTCCCCAACAAGAATACCGCCCTGCTGGATCAGACGCTTAGCTTCACCTTTGGAAGGCGCCATTTTGCCGATAACCAGAAGATCTGCAACCTGCACGGCACCATCTTTCAGATCGGCAGCAGTCAGTTCGGTAGCGGGCATATCTGCAGAAGATCCACCGCTTGCAAACAGCGCTTTTGCTGCTGCCTGTGCCTTTTCTGCTTCCTCTTCTCCGTGAACCAGCTTGGTCAGTTCGTAAGCGAGAATTTCCTTTGCCGTGTTCAACTGGCTGCCTTCCCAGGAATCCATGGCATCGATTTGCTCAAGAGGCAGGAAGGTCAGCATACGGATGCACTTGAGCACATCGTCATCACCCACGTTGCGCCAGTACTGATAGAAATCATAGGGTGAGGTTTTGTTGGGATCCAGCCAAACAGCACCAGATGCGGTTTTGCCCATCTTCTTGCCTTCGGAATTAAGCAGCAGCGTGATAGTCATGGCGTGTGCATCTTTGCCCAGTTTCCGACGGATCAGTTCCGTACCGCCCAGCATGTTGGACCACTGGTCATTTCCGCCAAACTGGAAGTTGCAGTCGTAATTCTTGTACAGGTAGTAGAAATCGTAGGACTGCATGATCATGTAGTTGAACTCCAGGAAGGACAGACCCTTTTCCATACGCTGTTTGTAGCATTCAGCGCGCAGCATATTATTTACTGAGAAGCAGGCACCCACTTCACGAAGAACCTCAATATAGTTGAGATCCATCAGCCAGTCAGCATTATTCACCATCTGGGCCTTGCCTTCACCGAATTCGATAAAACGTTCCATCTGCTTTTTGAAGCAATCGCAGTTATGCTGAATCGTTTCCCGCGTCATCATGGAACGCATATCGGTACGTCCGGAGGGGTCACCGATCATGGCGGTACCGCCGCCAATCAGCGCGATAGGGCGGTTGCCGGCCATCTGCAGTCTCTTCATGAGGCAAAGTGCCATGAAGTGACCTACGTGAAGGGAGTCCGCCGTGGGATCGAAACCGATATAGAAAACTGCCTTACCGTTGTTAATCAGTTCTTTGATTTCCTCTTCGTTGGTCATCTGCGCAATCAAACCGCGCGCTTTCAATTCATCAAAAATAGTCATGTGTATACCCGGCATTATGCCGGCTCCTTTTAAATTATTATTGTTATTATTGTTTATTGTTTTCAATCATTTCACGGGCTGTATCGCGCTGCATTTCGGTAACGGAAACACCACCGATGATACGTGCTATTTCTGCGACACGCCCCTCTGTATCCAACACGTCCACTGCACTTTCCGCCCGATTGTTAATAACGGATTTACGAATACGAAGATGCGTATCCGCCAAAGCCGCAATCTGCGGAGAGTGGGTTACGGACAACACCTGCACCGCTTCGGAAAGCTCCTTCAACTTTATGCCTATTTTTTCGGATGTGCCGCCGGATACACCGGCATCAATTTCATCAAACACTACCGTCCCAGCACCGCGCTTTGTATTGAGTACACAGCAAAGGGAAAGCATAACGCGCGACATCTCGCCGCCGGATGCAATTTTTGCCAGCGGCATGGGCGGTTCACCGGGATTGGTAGAAATGAGGAACGTCACATCATCTGAGCCGCGCGGACCGAAATCCTCGGCACTGCCGCTGTCAAACCGCCGCCGGACATCAACCACAAAACGAACCTTCGGCATATCCAGATAGGAGAGTGTACGGCACACGTTTTCACTGATTTTCTCAGCAGCTGCACGGCGAACCGATGAAAGTTCATCGGCTTTCGCCGAAAGCACCGGACAGAGCGCTTTGATTTCATCTTCCAGCTCTTCAATACGGTCTTCACCTTTACTGAGATCCGAAAGTTTTGCTGCAGCTTCCGCGCGGAAAGCCAGAATATCCGCAATCGTCTCGCCGTATTTTCTTTTCAGCCTTTCAATCAGACTGAGACGCGCTTCAATTGTATTCAGCTGAGCCTCCGGATTGGTGATCTCACTGTCACTGATGAGCGAATAAACAGATTCACCGATGTCCGCAATCTCATATCTGTAGTTATCCAGTCGTGCAGCCAACTCTTCCGCTTCCGGCATCACATCGGCCAGTTGTCTGAGCGCTGCGGAGGATTTTTGCAACAGAACTGCGGCGGACACACCCTTCTCATTCACCGAAAGCGCGTGATATACAAATCCGGCATATTTTTGGATACGCTCAATATTCTTGATTTTCGTGCGCAGTACAGTAAGTTTTTCATCCTCCTGCGGATCAGAAAGTCTGGCACTGTCAATCTCTTTCACCTGGTATTCAAGAATATCGGAAAGCATATTCTTCTGCCGAAGCGAATTTTTCAGTTCTTCCAGCGACTGGCGGAGGTTGGTCCATTGACCATACAGTTCACCGTATTCATGGAGAAGTTCCCCTGTATCTGCATACTCGTCCAGCATCTCAAGATGGAAGGATTTATCCAGCAAGTTTCTCGATTCGCTCTGCGACTGAATCCCAACAAGCGACGGCCCGATCTCCCGCAGCAGAGAGAGCGGCACACCCCGTCGATTAATCTTCACCGATGAGCGACCGTCCGCTGTAAGCATCCGCTGAACTTCAATCTCACCATTTTCGTCCGGTTCAACACCGCATCCATCCGGCAGTAGGGAGGCATCGATATCACAAAACACAGCAGAAACAAACGCACGGTCTTCACCGGAGCGGATCATTTCCCGCTGTGACTTTCCACCGGTAATCAAAGACAAGCTGTCAATCAGAATTGATTTTCCCGCGCCCGTTTCACCGGTAAGTACGGTGAATCCATCTGTAAAGTCGATGTTGACCTTACGCGCTACGGCAATGTTTTCAATGTATAGTGATCGAAGCATAGAAAGTTATTCGGCAGCAATCTTGCGGAGCCGTTTGCAAATACCCGCGGCGGCGTCCGTACTGTGTGCGATAATGATAATCGTATCGTCGCCGGCAACACAGCCGAGAATATCAGCCTCATGCAATGCATCGATACCGGCAGCAACGGCATTCGCCATACCGGGGTACGTTTTGATAACAATGTCGTTCATGGCGCAGTCCACACTCTTGATTGATCCGGTCAATGCTTTTGAATATACATGCTGACCATCGTGAACGCCAGCTTTGGGAAGCACGTATTTATAATTACCGGATTCACACATAACCTTGGACAGTTTCAGTTCGCGTATATCCCGGGAAATGGTTGCCTGCGTAACGTCAAATCCTTCCCTTTTCAGTTGATCGATCAATTCTTCCTGGGTTTCGATATCGTGCTCTGCAATGATTTCCATAATTTTACTGTGGCGTTTTGATTTCATACAATCCTCCGAGCAGTATGTATTTTTACTTTACACGATCAACAAATGTATCATGAAAGTTTTCTTCGAAGCGCGCTGAGCGATCCGCCTTTTTTCACGCGGATCAGCGGTATCCGGCTGGACGAATGAGTAATCCGTATCCAGTCGTTTTCATTGAGAGTGAGCGATTCCCGACCGTCCTCCGAAAGATAAATTACATTTCCGTTACTTTTTATATTCCGGATCTCCAGCACGGAACTCCCGCTGAAAATAATCGGGTGATTATTCATGGTCTGCGGACAGATGGGGGTTGCACAGATGCAGTCAAGACGCGGATCCAAAACAGGACCGCCCGCCGCCATGGAATACGCAGTAGAACCGGTAGGCGTGGAAAGAATCATGCCATCCGCATAACAGTGTTCTACTAATTCCCCGTCACAAACCAAAGCAAAATACAGAAGACGCGGGATTGGTCCGTTAGTAAGAACTACATCGTTGAGAGCCGGTGCGGTAAACGTACGGATCTCCGCCCCTCGGTGCACTTCAACGTGCAGCATCATTCTTTCTTCGATGGTAAAACATCCTGCAAGAACCTGATCTACCAATTCAAGTTCACCGATTTCTATTTCTGCCATATAGCCAAGACGGCCGCAGTTGACGGCAACAATAGGAATGCCGCGCCCCACGCTTCTATGGGCCGCCTGTATAATAGAGCCGTCTCCTCCCAGGACAAATATCACATCCGCCCCATCCATGAGTGCGCGATCGTCATCGTAATACGTACAATCTGCAATCGCCGAAAGAAAATCACGGCAGGAGAAATCCGAACGGATTTTACATCCGACCTCCTTCATGCGGAGAGCCAGCTTCTGCACCAGCACAGGATCAATCTGCTTTGACAGATTCGGCAGTAAAACTACATTTTTCAGCGCTGTGTTCAACGTTTCACCAACTCACATAATTGTTTTTCAAAATCATCCACTAGGAGCGCGTTTGTGCGCCGGGTACAGAAAATCAAATATTCTTTATTTCCGTCACCGCCCAGAATCGGCGAGGGTATCATCCGTTCTGGCTGCAAGCCCACAGAAACGGCGTATTCCGCTATGCGCCTTACCGCTTCCGCATGCATTCGGGTGTCACGAACAATACCGCGGTGATCGAGTGCCGCACGTCCGCACTCAAACTGCGGTTTAACAAGACCGATATAAATTCCATCCGGTATGAGAACGGACGCGATGTTTTCGAGGACATACGTTTGAGAAATAAAGGATAGATCCGCCACGGCAATGTCACATAGAGAGCTGAGGGAAACGGGCGACAGTGTGCGTGCATTGAACTTCTCCATGTTGACAACGCGTGCGTCGTTTTTCAACGACTCATGCAGTTGGCCGGAACCGGAATCAACCGCAAATACCCGCTTTGCACCGCGGCGCAAAAGACAGTCAGTAAACCCGCCTGTGGATGCACCGACATCCACAGCGGTCATCCCCGTTACATCCACGGAAAAGGCCGTCAGAGCTGCCTCAAGTTTTAATCCGCCCCGCCCTACAAACGGATACGGTTCACCCGTAACCGACACGGTGTTTTCAGATACACCGTCAAGTAAATAGGACACTTTTGTAACCGTTTTTCCTTCTACAGTAACAAAACCGCCTTCAATCAGTTTCTGGGCATGGGTCCGGCTGCGTGCCAGACCGCACCGGGCGAGATAAGCATCAAGTCTCATAAAATCAACAATACGCCTTTACGGAAGCGGAATCAAATAAGGAATCGTAATCCCGAGAAGAGCGCCCATTACCACCTGCAGCGGTGTATGGCCAATCAGCTCTTTGAGTCCTTCTTCTGTTCGTTCATGATCGCCGGACGTCAAATCCGCCAGCAGTTTGTTCAGAATTTTTGCATGCTCGCCAGTAGCCCTTCTTACGCCTGCGGCATCATACATAACAATAGAAGCAAGAATGAGCGTTATGGCAAAATACGGTGAGCCGACACCGTGCACGCGTCCAGCAGAAATACAAAGCGCGGATACTGTGGACGAATGGGAGGACGGCATACCTCCGGACGCAAAAATCAGAGACATATCCAGCTTCTTTTCCCGGATAAGCGTTATCAGAATTTTCAAAATCTGCGCGGCGAAATAGGAAACCACACCGCACACCAGCATATGATTGGAAAGTGCTTCAGAAATCAAATTCATCAGTACAGTACGCTCGCAATAGCTTAATAAGAACGGTTGAGCAGATAATCCGCAAGGCTGCACAGGATTTCTGCACCCCTGTAACCTAAGAGAGCCTTTTTTGCATCCTCCGTACAGTCGGCAGCCATTTTTTCCGCCTCCGGTATGGTAAGGAATGACAAAATCGTCTTTTTACCGTTTTTGGCATCACTACCAACCGGTTTTCCAAGTGTCGCAGAATCGCTTCTCACATCCAGAAGATCGTCTACGATCTGAAAGGAAAAGCCAATTCCCTCTGCATACCGTATAATATTTTCTTCATCCTCTTCACGAGGAGCGTCGCAGGATGCGTAGTAACCGAACAGACACGCCGTTTTTATAAGAGCCCCTGTCTTCATCTGCTGCAGCCGCACAAGTTCATCGTAAGACGCACAGGTATCAGACAGATCATAATACTGTCCGCCTGCCATGCCAAGTGCACCGGCTCCGCGCGCCAGCGCTTTCGCTCCCAAAACGCGAGCACGATCAGATACGTTCGGATTCAAAAGTGCAACCTCAAAAGCCTGGGTAAGAAGTGTATCGCCGGCAAGAAGCGCATTGGCTTCGCCATATGCACGGTGACAGGACGGCTTGCCGCGCCGCATATCATCGTTATCCATACACGGCATATCGTCATGCACAAGAGAATATGCATGAATCATTTCAATAGCACAGGCAAATGGCAAGGCGCTCTTTACGTCTCCGCCGAACAGCCTACAGAATTCAATCGTTAAAAAAGCGCGAATCCGTTTTCCGCCGCCAAGGGTGGCATAACGCATAGCTTCTGCAAGCGTCGTGCTGCCGGAATATGTTTCAGACAAATAATACGCCAACGCCTCTTCCGTAAGTGCCGCATTATCTTTAAGCGCATTCATCAGTTCTGTCATTTGTTACTTTCCTCCTTGCATAGGCGGCATATCCCGCTCCTGCATACTGCCGTCCTCGCCAACTGTAAGAATCTTCACGCGCTGCTGTGCGTTGTCCAGCCGCGTATTGCAGAGACGGACAAGCGCCACGCCTTCCTCATAAAGAGAAAGAGAAACGTCCAACGGTGCATTGCCGCTTTCCAGCAGATGTACAATTTCTTCGAGCCGCGCAATGGCAACTTCAAATGTTGTAGATTCATCTATTTGCATGAGTGGTACCTCTTTTTCCTTTATAACTCCTCGCGCCGGCGTATGTCGCGGACTTCAGCATCCGCTTCACCGTCAGCCATACGCAAAGTAATTTTCCCGCCTACATGAAGCTGCTTCGTTTTTTTCACAATCATTCCTTCATTATCGTACACAGCGGAATAACCCCGTGAAAGAACGGAGAGCGGATTCAAAGCCTCAAGTTTCCCCACCACGCTGCTCAGGCGGGCACCGCGCAGCGCCAAAAGCGTATTGGCGGATAGGGTCAAACGTTCGGACACAGACGCAACAGTCATCCGTTTATCATCCAGAAAATTCATGGGGTTGGTGAGCGCCCGGGATGCTGACAAGCGGGAAAGATGCTCGCGCTTTCGTGCAATAATCTGAGAAAGCACAGCATTCTCTCTGGAAATGATATTATTGATCTTCCGCTTCAGCTCCTCTGTTTCCGGCAAAGCCAACTCTGCCGCCGCAGAAGGCGTAGGTGCCCGAAGATCCGCGGCAAAATCACATATCGTAAAGTCCGTCTCATGACCAACGGCAGATATTACCGGTATCCGAGAAGCGGAAACCGTACGGGCAAGCGTCTCATCATTGAACGCCCAAAGATCCTCCAGAGATCCGCCGCCGCGCCCCAGGATGATTACGTCCGCACTGTTCGTGTCGTTAAAGTAACGTACACCGGAAATCAGCTGCGCCGGTGCATCCGGGCCCTGCACCAGAGATGGATATAAAACAAGTTTTGCATACGGAAACCGTCTGCCTGCTACGTGAATCATATCACGCACAGCCGCACCGGTAGCCGAGGTTATAATGCCAACGCGGGTAGGAATTTTGGGTATTTTCTTTTTCCGCGCCGGAGAGAACAGCCCTTCCGCTTCCAATTTCCGCTTCAGCTGTTCATAGGCAATATACAAAGCACCGATACCATCCGGCTCCAGCGCATCTGCATACAGCTGATACTGCCCGTCGCGCACAAAAGCAGAAACACGTCCATGTGCAATTACCTTCATGCCGTCTTCCGGCATAAACTTCAGTTTTCCCGCACTGGAACGAAACATTACAGCACGAATCAGACCACCGTCATCTTTTAAGGTGAAATAAAAATGACCGGTCCCATAGTGGTTCTTGAAATTGGAAATTTCCCCTTTTACGTATACGTCAGTCAGGGGCGCGGTGGAATCTATTACACCTTTGATAAACTCGTTTAGTTGGGTAACGGTAACTGCAGCCGGAAACCGCCCGGTATCCGTAATCTGAAGTGCATCACTCATACGCTTTTACCGCCGTTTCCGTGTTTTTGAATCTGTAACAAGCGAGCAGCGCAGCACCGACAGCGTTATCAGAAGAAAACTGCGGTTCGGCAAAAGCGGCATTTTCTTCTGAAAGCATCCGTTTTATTCTGCCGCAGCTCATAACACCGCCCGCATAGAGAATGGAAATATTACCATACACCGCACGCACACCGTCGCGCATGGCGGCAAGGGTCTTCCCCACCGAATGAAGCACATAGGCACTTACCGCGGAAGCATCCCGGGAAGACGCATATAACTGCACCGCTTTGTTTTCAAGCCCGGACAAATTGCACTCCATACCGTGTACGGCCAACTTGTATGACGGCAATTTTCCCTCAAATTGCTCCGCCAGTCTTTCCATCTGTGCACCGGCAGGAAAAGGAAGCCCCATGGCAACCCCCACGCGATCAATTGTCTGGCCGGCATTTATATCCTTTGTTCCGCCGATTTTCGTGACGGAAAAAACAGTGCTTTCTTCCCTTTTTACATGCAGGATTTCCGTAGTACCGCCGGAAACATGGAATGCAGCAAAATCATGCGCCATCCACGACTCCTTGTCGGCAGAGCAGAGCGCAGCCATAATATGACCGGCCTGATGGGAGAAGCGATACACGGGAACGGACAGTGCCGCCCCCATCATTTCAGCCGCAGAAATACCGCTCAAGAAACACGGCATATAGGAGCCTTCTGCATCACGGGGCGCGGCAGAAACGCCGACTGCTTTGATTTCCGCATCATTTCCGAATGAAGTCAACGCATTCCGAAGCGCAGCCGCGCCTTCCTGCAGCTGCTTCACATGATGAAAAACGGCATCACTCTGCCGAAGACCGCGCTCCCCCTCTGCCACCGGAAGAAGCTTTTTATAATTCAGATATACGGTACCGTCCCCTCCGCAAAGCGACACGGACGTCGTATAATTGCTGGTATCAATACCGCAAAACAATTGCGTTTTCACTGCGCTGTCTCACCGGCAGATTCCGACGATTCATCACGGATCAGACCGTTCTTACGGGCGATCTGATTGAGAATTCCGTTAATAAACGCAGGTGCCGCATCATCGTCAAACTTTTTGGCAATTTCAACAGCCTCGTTGATCGCAGCTCTCGGGGGAACAGCGCCCCAATTCATTTCGTAAACAGACAGACGAAGCAGCGTGCGTGTAACAGCCGCCATACGGGAAAGTTTCCACTTATGAGCACATTCCGTAATCCATCCGTCAATCTCGTTTTTATTTTCGATTGTACCAAAATATGTGTCACGGATGTAAGCGCTTTCTTTTATATCGGCTGCCGCCAGGCTGTTTCTGAATATTTCAGAAGCGGAACTGTCAGCATGAAATTCTGTTTCAAAAAGAAGCTGAAAAACGATTTCTCTTTCCATACGTCTTGTCATATGTCAAACTGTGCCGCACAGCGGCAAATCCTTTCGGGAAATTTTCGAACAGCACTCTGTATTACCAATAAAAATATACCTTTGAATATTATACATTTTTCTTCCGCAAAAGTCAACAATTCGGCGAGAAATATTCATGTATATTTACTGTTTTTATGCATAAACCGATAATCACAATCCATGGCAAAATGAAACAGGCATAGAAAATAAATATGCAGTGCATATTTAGATCAGAGAGAAGCTGTATAGATTAGAAAACACGCATGCTTCCGAGAGGATAATACGCATGACAACAACCGCAAAACAAAACCGAACACAAAAAATCGCAGTGATTATACTGCTGATCTGCATGCTTTTCACCGAAGCAGTATACGGCGAAGCGCCCATCAAGTGGGTGGATTTTGATGTAACCGCAGCCGCTTTGCAGGATGCCATGAATACAGACATTAACTCTCACGACACG
>JAZQDY010000074.1:0-5233 GCA_045547015.1 Eubacteriales bacterium
CCAATGGGGCCTTGCGGACCGACTGGACCGGTTTCACCAACGGGGCCTTGCGGACCTACGGGACCGGTTTCACCGGCGGGGCCTTGCGGACCGACGGGACCTGTTTCGCCAATGGGGCCTTGCGGACCGACGGGGCCCTGAGGACCAGTGGGTCCTATAGGACCGGCAGGTCCTTGCGGTCCCGGAGGACACATAGAACAATCAAAGTCACAGGGATGTTCCTCTTCGCAAGGATCCTTCTGGCAACCGCAGTCACAATCACACTTATTGTCATTACAATCATTCTGACCGCAATTCCTGTTGTCATTCTCGTGACGCCTGTTATTTCTATTATTGAAATTCCATAAGCTCATGCTATCACCTCCTTTCAATGAGATTCAATATATGATATGCTTCTCTGTGAAGGTGTGGCATAAAGATATGATCGTAATGTGAGGTTTAAACTCCGATCAAAAACAAAATATCTTTTGAGCCGATAGACAATAAACAGCGTCTGCTTCCCCAGGTACTGTTTTTTCTTTTCTCCCAATCTTCTTGACGAACACCGTCTCATGTGATAAAATAAAAAACAAAAGCATTCCAAAATTACGAAAGAATCCGGAAAGGACTTATTTTTATGGAAGTCTATGCACTGAATGACGATCGCATGCTCTGCTGGGATGAGTTCCTCGTTGACAAGATGATCGATGCGGAAGTGATTATGCACCATCCCCGAAAAACGGACGACCTCATCGTCATGGATGAGGAATGGGAAGGTGCCGGCAACGGTGCCGGTCGAATTTTTAAAGTAGACGACCGGTATCGCTTCTATTATCGTGCCTATCACGCCATGTATAATGCAAACGGAACGATTTCCCACGGCGTGAATCCCAGCGGTCCCATTTTGAACATTTGCCTCAAAACCAGTGTTGACGGCAAGCACTTCAAGAGCGTCCCTGTAAACAAGTTTGTTTACAACGGCAGCCGGTTTAACAACATTGTGGGAGGCCTCCCCTATCTTGATGAAAACCCGGATTGCCTCCCCGGCGAAAAGTACAAGGCACTGACCGTACTCAGTCCCAATCACAAGCTGGGCTACTGTCTGGCACTGATGGTCAGCGAAGACGGCATTGTTTTCTCCGAGCCCCGGAAACTGGACTTCCCCGGCGGTTTTGACAGCGAAAATATTCTCCTATGGAATAAAGATACCCAAAAGTACAATATCTATTACCGCGGTTTCCACTACAAGGACGGCTATGACGCCGGTCCCCACAGCATTGAAAATGAGCGGAACAATCTGCGTGACGTACGTCTGGCAGAAACGACGGACTTTATTCATTTTGATTTGAAAGGCCCGCTTGATTTCGGCCAAGACAAGGAGGATATGCAGCTTTATACCAATAACATTATGCGGTATCACCGGGCAAATAACATGTTCATCGCCCTGCCCGCCCGTTATCATGACCGGTGGGCAGACGCACACAATCTGGAACGGTTCCCACTGGCGGACAGGAAAAAGGTTGTGACGGAATTGTTTAACCGGGAAGGCACCGCCCTGACAGATTGCGCGATTATGACCAGCCGGGACGGATTCCATTTTCACCGTTGGGACGAGGCCTATATTACCCCCGGCGTACAGGATCGGAACAACTGGTGGTATGGCCAATGTTTCCCAGCCTACGGCATTATTGAAACAGAATGTGACGAATTTGGCGCCCCCAACGAGCTTTCCTTCTTTATGAATGAGTATTACAAATCAAAAAACACCGCCAACTTCCGCAGATATGCGGTACGTCTTGACGGATTCTTCTCCTGGTATGCCAAATACAAGGGCGGTGAAATTCTCACAAAGCCGTTTACCTTTACCGGAAGTCAACTGGAGATCAACTTTGCCACGCCCCCTTGCTACGGCGGTATGAGAATCCGGATCTGCGACGAAAATGGCAATGAGCTGGAAGGCTATGACAGCAAAACCCTGTTTGGTGACAGCGTTGACCGTATTGTGGATTTTGAAAAGAACGTAGGCGATCTGCAGGGTACGCCCGTTCGTCTGAAGATTCACTTGAAGGATAGCTCACTCTACTCCTTCCGATTTATATAACACCAGAAAGGACTCAGACACTATGGAAACTTACACGCTGAATCATGACCGCATGCTGTGCTGGGATGAATTTTTCCTCGACAAAAAAGACAGCATCTACGTAAAAATGCATAAACCCACAAAGCAAAATATTGCTCTCGTCTGCGACGACGAATGGGAAGGCGTTGTGAACGGCTACGCCTGCGTTATCAAAGTGGATGACACCTACCGCATGTATTACAGAGCCCAGCACTCCTATTTTGCGCCCGACGGAAAGCATGTAAGCCGTCCGGTTGTTTACTGTGCGGCAGAAAGCCGGGATGGAAAAAACTTCAAAAAAGTAAAGCTTGGGCACCATGATTTCGCCGGCACACGTTACAACAACATCTTTTACACCACTGGCGGATACGTGGATAATTTCTCCATTTATAAGGATGAAAATCCCGCCTGCAAAAAGGAGGAGGCGTACAAGGCACTTTCCCTGCGGGGCGTGGACGGCCTTCCTAAGCTGGCACTGTTTGTGAGTGAGGACGGATACGTTTTTACCTTCGCACGCTACCTGGATATTCACGGCGCGTTTGACACGTACAACGTGCTTTTCTGGGATAAAAACGACGGGCTTTATCATGTGTATTACCGGGGCAATCACCCCCTGGGCGATAAAAATACGGACACCAGCGAATACGCCATTAATGATCCAAAAGACATCCGCGATGTACGGCTGGCCGTTTCCAAGGATCTTGTCACGTTTGAGGTAAAGGGCCTTCTTGATTTCGGAGAAGAGGCAGAAGATCTGCCTCTCTATACGAATCAAGTTACAAAGTACTACCGCGCCCGGGATATGTATATCGGATTCCCTTCCCGTTATTTTGACCGCCGGGACGATGCACACGTTTTCGAGGACATGCCTCTGGGAGACCGGCACGCTTTTATGACCAAGCACTACGGCCGTGAAGGAACGGTAGCTACGGACTGTGCCATTATGACTTCCCGGGACGGATACCGCTTCAACCGCTGGGACGAAGCCTATCTGACACCGGGAATTGAGACACGGGATAACTGGTGGTACGGCAACTGCTTCCCCAGCCACGGACTCATCGAAACGGAATCGGATACGGAAGGAGCGCCCAATGAGATCTCTTTCTTCATGGGAGAGGGATACCGGATCAAAAACGTAAACTTCCGTCGGTACACGGTCCGGCTGGACGGATTTTTCTCCTGGCGCGCGGACTTCAAAGGCGGCACGGTGCTCACAAAGCCCTTTACTTTCTGCGGAAGTCAGTTAAAGGTAAACGTTGCTACGTCCGCACTGGGCAATCTGTGCGTGACGGTATGTGATAAAAACGGCACGCCCATTCCCGGATACAGGAGTAAAAACATATTCGGCGACAGCGTATCCCGCAAAGTGGTGTTTGATGCGGATCTGGCCGCCCTTGCAGGCACACCGGTCCGTCTTCTGTTTGAGATGAAAGACTGCGATCTGTATTCGTTTATATTTGAATAACACATGACAAAAGAGCCGTCACGCATGTGACGGCTCTTTTGTCAGTTTTTCATTTCTTTCTTTTCCATTATCTCGCCGATACTGCCAAGGGGTTCTTTTTTCAGTTCGGCAAGCACTTCGCCGATCTCCCGGTGCACCCGCTCCACCTCTGTAAGAAACTCCGACGCCGGCATCCGCAAAACCCCAAGCCGGATGGCAGAAAGTTGGATCAGCCCATCGGACGTAACCACGCGGACGCGGTCATTTTTTCCGATGCGAGCAATGAATTTTTCAATATACGTATCGCCCGTCTCGTTTTCTTTCGTATAGACTACGTGAATACCGTTTACATCAAATCTTCGTTCTTCCGACTCTGAGACGTTGTATGCGTCAAAGACGAGAACCACCTCGCATTTTGTATATGCGCTGTAATTCACGAGAATATCCGTCAGCTGCTGGCGTGCCGCACCCAGATCCGCATTGGCGATATCTCGCAGATCGTCCCAGGCAAAAATCACGTTGTAGCCGTCCACAATCAGGTATTCTTTGCGCGGCGTGACGGGAACGGCGTCAGGCTCCCGGCTCTCCGCCTGAATGGCGGGCGGACGGTATGACGGACGCTTGATGGGGCCGAATTCCCGAAGCATCAATGCTTCCAATTCTTTTTCATCCAGCCTGATATTCCTATGATTCAGCTTGGGCAATACAGACGGATCTTTTCGGTTCAGGCAGCTTTCCAGGTGCATATATTCGGAAACCTGATTCCATTTTACAGTAAACCCGCTGCCGTGGGCACAGAATACGGAATCCGGCGTATTGGAAAGATCACTCTCGGGCATATAGGCAAAATCGGCAATAACCTCTTCCGGATTGTGGCAGGTGTCATATCCGTCCACCTGGCAAATCAGTTTTCCCTGCCCGCCCGTATAAGAGGCAACCTCCATAGCGTATTCGTTCATGGTGGAAACAGGCGCACGGCCGCGCAGGAGCGCCATGGTTCCGATATTCTCCGGCGGGTCAAAGGTGCCGTGCCGGGCTCGGATATCGCTCACCGCCCGTCCAATCTGAGCAGCAGGCACTTCCAGCCGAAAGGTATAGTACGGCTCCAGAAGCTGTGACTTTGCCTGCATGAGTCCCTGCCGTACGGCACGGTAGGTAGCCTGACGGAAATCGCCGCCCTCCGTATGCTTAATATGGGCACGGCCCGCCATGAGTGTGATTTTCATATCGGTAATGGGCGCACCGGTCAGCACTCCCAGATGCTGTTTTTCATACAAGTGCGTAAGAATCAGCCGCTGCCAATTTCTCTCCAGGGTATTTTCAGAGCATTTGGTTTCAAACACCAAACCCTTTCCCCGGGGCAAAGGCTCCATCAGCAGATGTACCTCTGCGTAATGCCGAAGCGGCTCGTAATGGCCAACCCCTTCCACCGTATCCGCAATCGTCTCCCGGTACAGAATCCGCCCGGAATCGATCACCACATCTACACCGAATCGTTCGGCAATCAGACTTTTCAGAATCTCCGCCTGTACTGCACCCATGATCTCCACATGGATCTCACCGAGATGCTCCGCATACGTCACATGCAGCTGCGGATCTTCTTCTTCCAGCTTTCGCAGTTTGGGAAGCATGGTCTGGGCGTCAAATCCGTGAGGCAGATTCACCCGGTATTTCATGCAGGGCTCCAGCAT
>JAZQDY010000075.1:0-2566 GCA_045547015.1 Eubacteriales bacterium
GCGGAAGAGGGAGAGATCAGCGTTCGCCTGCTCATTCCCGATCTGCCCTCCGATATGAGGGAAATAGAAAACACCAACGGAAAATACTACAGCGATGACACCTCCCGCGGCATGACCGTCAACGGTATCGACCTTCGCCGCAGTGATCTGGATCAGATCATCGGCGGGAGTGCTGATGTAAAGCAGATCGATGCGGGTGGAAAACCAATGTATGTAATTTCTGGCCACAGTGAGGCGGCATACTACAATCGCACGGCGTATATTTTGCTGGAGGAAGAGGAGCTTGTTCTGAAGTTTTGGGTGAGCTACGGCATCACGGATGAGGAACTTCTTGCCATGGCTTCCACGCTTACGCTGGAGGAAACCAACGATCCGTGGCTCGCGCTTCCGATCAGCAATGAGGTCAGCGATGATTCCTTCGACTGGACGACACCCATCGTCATAGAACGCGATCCCGTTTACGAGGCGGATCTATTGGAAATCGGAGAATCCGCCCGTGCCGCGAACGACTGGTACACCGCAACGGTGAACCGCGTGGAAATCCACGACAACATCCATGTACTGAATCGGCATTGCATCACCCGGAAGGATTATGTGGAATGCTTTATCGATGACTCCGGAAAACTGATTCCTTACACACGTACAGAGAAAATACTCGTTCAGGATGGGCAAGGATGGTCTTTGCAGTACGGTGAGGATGTTTCCGTCACAAAGAAGCTGTATGTCGTAACGCTGACCATGGAGAATGTAACCATTATTCCGGACGATGAGGCGGCAAACGAAAGAATGCTCAAAGCCTGTGTCAACGGCTTTAATCTGAACGGCTACACAATTTCCGACGGCAAAGTGGAGATGACATTCATAGATGCCGCGGTCAACAGAAAGCCGGAATCACATTCAGGCAATGGCGAAGGCATTTATCGGGAGTATCTTGGCAATAACCAATGGAAGATCGCTTTCTTGATCGATAGCGACACCGCAGTGGGAGATCTTGTGCTCTACGATGAAACCTGTAAGATTTACGTGAAAATCCAGTAAAATTGAAATGGAGATGGGTTAGAGTTTGATTGACTCACTAAATTCGTTTGCACCAAAACATAAAAAGAGCCTGTTAAAACAGGCTCTTTTTTGTTTTTCGTGTTTTATTGAATCTGTGTCAATGATATCCGGTTATATTGAATTTGGTTACCAATCCCTCGCCTACAAGATGTATAATGCTGACTCCGGTCAGATCAATATACTTACCGAAAGCGCCTTTCTCGGTTCTGATCACCTCACCGTTTGCGTTATACAAGCGCACCGTTACGCCGGGATTTACTTCAAGCACCAGCTTATCGATTGTTTTATGCTTGTACTCCGTGAGATACTGGATGCCGGCATCGAGACCGATATAAAGATCCCGGTAATGAGCGCCGTTGAAGTCGAAAATATGCGGGCTGTATTTTGGGCCATGATAATAGAAGCTCGGAATCAGGTTGAATTGGGATACGGTCCGCATATCGGGGCGGCTGTCCGATAGGGACGGCTCCTTAAACAGATTCTCGTTCTGTTTCAGCCACGCGTAAAAATCATCGAATACGCTCTCGCCGTAGGTTATGTAAAACGCTTCGAGGATTTTTTCCTTGGGCAGCTGATCGCTGTACGGAGCGTTCACGTGTTTCGGATATGCTTCCTCCAGCTTATAAATCCAATCGGTGTAGTTGCCGTACGTTTGGTCCAGATACCACATCAGGCGGAATCCGATCGTGTAGTTGGCATTCGCGCTACCCTCAAGAATGTTGTCAATCCAATACTCCATCGAGTGGGAATACAGCTCATCGTAATCGGTGATTGTCATATTCAAGATGGACTGGGTGGTGGTGCTGATTGTATCTATTCGGTTCGGGTAATGCTTTTGCATATATGCCTTTGTTTTATAGACGGTGTACTCGGTGATTCCTTCCATTGCCCACTGGCAGTAATACCAGGCGGATTGTCTGAACTGAAGCGTATGGGTGCATTCATGAACAAGCGTGGAAAGATCGAGGAGATCTCCCGAGCTGATTACCGCACCGTCAGCAGCCGCATATGCGGCACCGTATTCGCACTCCGTGCTGTTATCCTTTTGCACTTCTACAAGGAGCAGACCGTCCGCGTAATGGGGGTTCCCCTCAAACTTCATGCCGGATACCTTTTCCATTACGTCCGTCAGAATGTCCAGTGTTTCGACAAGATTATCGGGAACGTATACGTTGGCATCGATTTTCAACTCGAGATGCTTGGTCTTTATGGTGGTAGGCTCTTTGGTAACCGTTCCGCCGGCAAAGAGGATCTTTACAGGCTCCATTTTGGGAATAACCGTCTGTGCAATCAGTGTTTCGCCGCACACGGAACAGTGACTGCCTTCTGTAAGGCCGGTGGCGGTGTAGGTCGCTTCCACCGCTTCATCCACCACCGGCGTGTGTCCGGTTGCCTTAATGGGAGCTTGTGCCGTCAGTACCTCACCGCAAACGGAGCAGTGAGATCCTTCCGTAAGTCCGGTGGACGTACAGGTGGGGGCAACCTCTTCGAAGTCGGATCGTAGCCA
>JAZQDY010000076.1:0-6761 GCA_045547015.1 Eubacteriales bacterium
CGAGGGGGCAGAGACACAGACCTGTATGCTGGAATGTGCGGATTACTACGCCAAGCTGGAAATGAACGTGTATATGCTGGAGTGGTTCATCCCCAACGGATACTACAACCGCTACTACGCCCATCTGTTCAACGAGAAGAACCGCATCCCCGAGCCGGTGTCCGACAGACAGATTCTCCAGTGGAAGCGGCAGTGCGAGGCAGAGATCTCCAAACGCGGCCTCATGTTCCACGATATCGGCCACGGCTGGACTTGCCGCCCCTTCGGCTTTCCCGCATCCAACAGCCTTAACAACCAGTACGACGTTTCCATGTACACCGAGGAGCAGAAGTCTGTCCTTGCTATGCTGAACGGAAAACGGGATTTCTTCCAGAAAACACCCATTTATACCAATCTGTGCATGTCCCAGCCGGGCGTGCGTGCCGCCATGGCAAAAGAGGTGGCGGACTACGCCGAAACCCACGCCAATATTGATTATCTCCACGTGTGGCTGTCCGACGGTGCCTACAATCACTGCGAGTGCGAGCAGTGTCAGAAGATGATCCCCTCGGACTGGTACATGATGGTAATGAACGAGATTGACGAGGAACTCACTGGGCGGGGGCTTGATACCCGTATCGTATTTATCGCGTATCTGGATACCATTTTTGCCCCGCAGAAGATCACCCTCAACAATCCCGGGCGGTTTGCCCTGCTGTACGCACCCATCAGCCGTTCCTACACCCAGAGTATTGACGAAAATACGCCCACCGTGCCCACCCAGGAGTACGTGCGCAATAAATGGAAGCGCCCCACCGACAGTGGTGCAACTCTCGCCTACCTCCGCGGCTGGCAGGAGAAATTCCCCGGCATGGCCTTTGCCTACGAGTATCATTTCTGGCGGCATCAGTTTTTGGACGTGGGCGGCATGGCTCTTGCCCGCCGGCTGTACGAGGACGTGCTCTCCCTCAAATTCATGGGTATCCACGGCTACGTGGAGGACGGCTCCCAGAGAAGCGCCTACCCCAACGCTTTCCCCGTATATATCTATGCGGAAACGCTGATGAACCGGGACTGCGATTTTGAAGCGGTGAAGAAGGATTACTTCTCTCATATTTACGGCGGCGACTGGGAGAAAGCGGTAACGATCCTGCAGAATCTCAGCGACGTGTTTGATTTTGCCTATATGGAGGGTGAGTGCTCCAAGGACGAGCGCATCTCTACCTACTACGATCCGGAGAGGGCACAGCGTCTTTCCGTGGTTCCCGAGTTGTGTGCGCACCTCCGTCAGCTGGTGCAGAGCCATCTGAATATGCCCTACCGTCCCCAGACCGTATCCTGGCGTATGCTCATGCGCCACGCCGAATACTGCGAACTGTGGGCGGAAATCGTGACGGAAAAGGCACTGGGCCACGATTTCAAAGCGGTGGAACTTGCAAATGCGTTCAAGGAAAACTTCGGCAAATATGAGTTGGAAATGGAACGCTACTACGATCATATGCTGGCGTGCCGTGCGTTGGAGCACGTTACCCGCAGTCCCCGCGGCATCATCATTGATTAAATCGAAATCTTTCTAAAAGGAGAAGCAGATATGGCTGTACCAAAAGTGGAAGAGCTGACACTGCGGGAAAAGATCGGACAGACCGTGGTGTTCCGTCACACGCTTCTTTGGGAGATTACCGATATAGAAGCCTATTTTTCCGAAAATCCCGTGGGATTCATGTGGCTTATGGGGCTTCCCAAGGAGGTTTACCGTGCGGTGGAGACCGAATGCGGCAATCCTGCGCTTTTGGGACGCAGGGATGATATGTATATCAACCTGTTGAATAAAATGAACCGGTGCATGCGTGTTCCCCTTATGCCGGCACTGGATGCCGCCCAGGGAATCGATCCCGCAAAGTTTGAGGATCACGAAGGCCTTCCTTCCTTTGCCGGGCTGGGTGCCACACGGGATACCGAACTTGCGTACAGATACGGAAAAGTGCTGGGTGACGATATCCATTCCATCGGCTTCCGGTGGCTGTGGAGCCCCGTTGTCGACAACAGCGGCCGGTTTTCGGGGACGAGAACCCTTTCCGCCGATACGGAGCTGAACTGCGAAATGCTGCCCGCCTTTATCCGCGGCCTGCAGGCGGCGGGTGTTGCGTCGGGGGGAAAGCATTTCCCCGGTGCCGATCCCTACGAATACCGGGATTCGCATTTCTGCTCAGCCTCCTATTCCCAGAGTTTTGAGTATTGGGAAAAAACGCAGGGGCGTGAGTTCCAGGCGTGTATCGATGCCGGGGCGGACAGTATTATGGTTGGTCATAAGACGTTCCGTGCCGTGGACGATACCTGCGTGAACGGTGCCATGCTGCCGTGCACGCTCTCTTATAAGGTCGTCACGGGACTGCTGAAGGAAAAAATGGGATTTGACGGCGTGGTTTTGACCGACGATGCGGATATGAAGGGACTCACGGCCATTTATACCGAAGAAAAACTGTACGTGGAACTGCTGCGTGCCGGTATTGACGTGGTGCTTGGTCCCACACGGCTGGATTACATCGATATTATCGAAAAGGCCGTGCACGACGGCGAAATTTCCGAATCCCGCATTGATGACGCCTGCCGGCGTGTTCTGCGGCTGAAGGAGAAGTACGGACTGTTTGACGGAGGGGAGGTTCCCCATCCCACTGAGGAGCAGCGGGCATCGATCAAGGCAAACATCGCCCGTCTTTGTGAGGACGTGGCAGAAAAGGGCCTTACGCTTACGGCAAACCGGATCGGTGCGGTGCCTTTTCGCCGGGAAACGATCCGCCGTGTCAAGATTTTCTATATCGGCTATTCAGCCCAGTGTTTTGAAAATCTTCGCTATGCGGCAGAGGAATTTGCACGGCACGGTGCGGAATGCGAGATTCAGGAGGGATACGCAAAATCCGATACCGCCACGCTGAAGGAGTACGATCTGATCCTTTACGCCACGTTTATCGGCTTCCATGCCCCGGCGGGCGGTCCGTTTTTCTTCGGCAAAGAATGCCGCATGATGTGGGACGTGATGAAAGAGGAGAGGGAGCGGTCCGTTGCCGTTTCCTTTGGAAATACGGATATCTATTTCAACTACTTTACGGCGGCTCCTACCTTTGTGAACTGTTACAGTTTTAACAAAGCGACCATGGAGGGACTTGTGAAAGGACTGTACGGGGAAATTGCCTTTACCGATTACAATCCGTTTCCGCTGAATCCCATTACCCGCCAAAATGAAGTATACTGAATTATACGGAAACAGAAAAACGAAGGGGTCAGACAATGAAAGCGCCTATACAGAATCTTCATTCCCATACCCGCTACTGCGACGGCGGTGCCGCGCCGGAGGAAATGGTGAAAAAAGCCATCGAACTGGGCTACGGCGTGCTGGGCTTTTCCAGCCATTCGTATCAGTATTTCTCCCCCAAGTATACCATGCCGGAGGAGCCGGCTCTGCAGTATAAAGCGGAAATTGCCGCGCTGAAGGAAAAATACAAGGGGCAGCTTCGGATCTACTGCGGTCTGGAGTGCGATATGTATTCCACCTGCGTGACGGAAGGATACGATTACCTCATCGGCTCGTCCCATTTTATGCGTGTGGGAGAGGATATTTTCGAGTTTGACAAGAACGAGATCGTTTTTGCCGAGCTTCTGGAAAAATATTTCCATGGGGATATGATGGCGTTTCTCAAAAAGTATTACGAGGATTTCGCCGACCTTAAAAAGCACGGTAATTACGATATCGTAGGGCATTTCGATCTGGTGACCCGCCACTGCGATACGAATCCGTTCTTTGACGAGAATACGAAAGAGTACCGGGACATGGCACTGGCCTGTGCCCACGCCCTCGCAAAGGATTTTGATATCTTTGAAATAAATTCAGGCACGCTCAGTTATAACGAGCGAAAACAGCCCTATCCGGCACCGTATATCATAAAGGAACTGAAGAACCTGGGCGTCAGTATCGTTTTGTCCTCGGACGCACATAACGTGTGGGCCATGGAAAATTGGCGGTATCAAGAAACGGTGGAACTGGTGAAAGCTTGCGGTTATGACGAGGTTATGATCCTCACGGACGAGGGATTTACGGGAATGAAGCTGTAATACAAAGAGACTGCCGTGCTTTTGCACGGCAGTCTCTTTGTTATCCCTTATACCAGGGCAGGTAGTCCTTATTCTGCTGAAGCATTTCGTCCACCATCTTTTGAATCTCCTCCAGAGAAAGAACGGCGGAGGTCAGGGGATCGAAGGCGCATGCCCAGAATACCTTTCTGGCATCCCCCTCCAGGGCGGCCTGTACGGTCAGCTCTTCACAGCGTGCGGTGGTGTTGATGAGAACGGCCAGCTGCTCGGGCAAAGCGCCTACGGCAATGGGCTCCAGCGTGTTTTTGCTGGCAAGAACCGGTACCTCTACGCAGCAGCCGTAGGGAAGATTGTCAATGAGATGGAAGTTCCGTACGTTGCCGTTGAATTTGAAGGGGACACAGTCGCCGAACATGGCGTTGAAAATGTATGCCGCATACTCGTTGCCCCGCTTCAGATCCAACTCCTCGTCCGGCGTGTCCAGGAATTTCCGGATGCCGTCCCGCCAGGTGTTTTTCTGATCTATGTATTCGTTCAGAATATAAGCGTGCTCACCGGGGTTCCAGTTCGTGCCGTGGATGCAGTATTTGTCGATAAGATCTGCCCGCTTGCGGTACCAGGCAACGTACTCGCTGTTGTGTCCGCTGCTTTCCGTTACATAGTAATCCAGATGGAGGAACATATCGTTGCGTACCGGCTCGGCGTTCAGAATTTCCGGCTTCTTCATGGCTTCTTTCAGAATGGGATACAGATCCGTGCCGTTCCAGTCCAGATTGAGATAGAACGCCTGGTGATTTACACCGGCACAGGTGTAGGTGATCTCCTCAGGGTCAGCGCCTGCCCACTCTGCCAGCATGGCGGCAGTCAGCTGTACGCTGTGGCAGAGTCCTGTGATCTTCAGATGGGGGAATTTCTCCTGCATGGCGCGGCAGAGCATGGCCATGGGATTGGTGTAATTGAGGAATACGGCGTTCGGACAGTATTTTTCAATATCTGCACAGATGTCCAGCATCACGGGAATGGTGCGAAGGGCACGGAAAATGCCGGAGGGACCCCGGGTATCGCCTACGTTGATGTCAACGCCGTATTTTTTCGGAATGAGAATATCGTGCTTCCATACCTCCACGTCGCCTGAAAGAATGGTGCAGAGCACGCCGTCGGCATCTTTGAGCGCTTCCGCACGGTCGGTGGTGGCGGAGATCTTGGCGGGGTATTTGCCGGCACGGACGATCTTTTCACACGCTTCCTTAATGAAGGCAAGCCGCTCCGGATCAATGTCCATCAGAGCAATCTCCGCATCGGCGAAAGCCGGGAACGTGAGAAGATCCTTCACCAGTTTGCGGGTGAAGCCGAAGCTGCCGCCGCCGATAAATGCAAATTTCTTCATACAGATATCTCCTTTTTGTTCGGTTACGTTTATTTTAGTATAAAAAATTCTGTTTGTCTATTGCTTTTTGTCCCCTGTTTATGGCATAATGTCTACAAAGAAAAAAGAAACGGGGGATGAATGCTGTGCGTAACGAATGCATGGAGACGTCTGGGCTGCCGAAAGGGAAGTACCAGGGGCTTCTTCCCATCAGCCACGGAGAGGAAAAATGTGTACCGAATCATTTCTGGGGGGCGGGCGTCAGAGAAAACTATCTGATCCATTATGTTCTGTCAGGTAAGGGCGTGTTTTACTGCGGAACGGAAAAACACGTGGTGACAGGCGGACAGGCGTTCGTGATTTTTCCCGGCACGGTGGTTAAGTACGTGGCGGACGGGACGGATCCGTGGCACTATACGTGGGTTTCCTTTCGAGGAGATGAGGTGAAGGAGATTTTCTGCATGGCGGGGATCACGCTTGCCCATCCTGTTGCCGTGCCGAAAAACCCGGATACGACACTTTCCCTTCTCCGGGATATGCCGGCGGAGCGAAGTGCGGACGTGGAAAGCAATCTGCGGTTTGCGGCGAGGCTGTATGAATTTCTTTCGCTTCTGATTCCCAGCGGACAGGACGGGGCAGGAGGAGAAAACGCCTATTTTACTACAGCCTCCCGGTATATCAAGGCACATTATGCGGAACAGATCACCGTGGATCAGGTCGCCGCCCACGTGGGGATCAGCCGGAAGTATCTTTTTGCCATATTCAAGAGACAGTTGGGGGTATCGCCGAAGGAATATGTGACCGGCTATCGGATCGAACGGGCGAAGGAGTTTCTCCGTGATCGGACGCTCTCGGTGGGGAATATAGCGTATTCCGTGGGGTACAATGATCCGCTGAATTTTTCAAAAATATTCAAGCAGAAAACAGGACTGTCCCCCAGCGAATACAGGGAGACGGTGAAGTGAAAGGGAAAATAAAAAATCCGATGCAATGCATCAGATTTTTTGGTGGGCGCGGGATGTTTGCATCCCGCCTTCACGCTCATTTGCGAGTGCGAGTCGATGCAATAGCCAAAGTCCGCGCCCTAAAAACAGTCCACCAGACTGTTTTTGCCTGCCTACGGCATAGTCACGGGCTTTCCGAATCCACCTTCTTTTCCCCACCGAAGTAAAAAATCCGATGCTTTGCATCGGATTTTTTTGCATTGCGGGATGCGTGCATCCCGCCTTCACGCTCATTTGCGAGTGCGAGTCGATGCAATAGCCAAAGTCCGCGCCCTAAAAACAGTCCACCAGACTGTTTTTGCCTGCCTACGGCATAGTCACGCGCT
>JAZQDY010000077.1:0-4496 GCA_045547015.1 Eubacteriales bacterium
ATTGTGTCCATCATGGAAAGAATGACGCCGGAATCCCTGGTTCTTTTTGATGAACTGGGCGCAGGTACCGATCCCGTGGAGGGAGCGGCACTTGCCATGGCCATTCTGGAGGAGGTACGCCGTATGGGGGCACTCTGTGCCGCCACCACCCACTATGCGGAGCTGAAGGCGTACGCTATTGAGACGGAGGGCGTGATGAACGCCTCCTGCGAATTTAACGTGGAAACGCTCCGTCCCACGTACCGATTGGTGATCGGTACGCCGGGCAAATCCAACGCCTTTGCCATTTCGGAAAAACTGGGATTGCCCGAGTCTATCGTGCAGCGTGCTGCTCGCTTTGTGGATACCGGTTCCCGTGATTTTGAATCCGTGATTGCCAAGCTGGAGGACACGCGCCGCCAGCTGGAGGAGGAAAAAACGGAAACGGAACGGCTTCGCAGGGAATACGAGTCCTTCAAGAAAAACGCAGAAGCAAAGCTCCATCAGAAGCTGGGATCGGCGGAAAAGGAAGCGGAGCGTATGCGTGCCCAGGCGGAACAGCAGCTGCTCAGCGCCAAGGCCACCAGCAACTATATCTACGATCAGCTGGAAAAACTGAAAAAAGAAAGGGACTCCGAAAAGCTTGCGGAAAAAATGGCGCAGGCGAAAAAGGATATCCGCGCCCGCATCCGTCAGTATGAGGACGGTGCCTACGATCCGTCCCAGGATGACGACGAGGAGTACGTTTTGCCCCGTCCTTTGGTGAAAGGGGATAAGGTGCGCCACCGCAATCTGGGTACCACCGGTATTCTGGTGGATGATCCGGATAAGAAGGGCAACGTCTCCATCCGTATGGGACAGGTGAAAACCCGCGCCAACGTAAAGGATCTCAGACTGATAGAAGATGCGGAGACGGACGCCGAGCGGGATCGGAAAAATCAGAAGCAGTACCGGGCGATGGTGTCGAGAGAATTCAAGCCGGAGATCGACGTCCGGGGACAGATCGGGGACGATGCCTGGTTCATGGTGGACAAGTATCTGGACGAGGCCGCCGTGGCGGGTATCCATTCTGTAACGATCATCCACGGAAAGGGAACAGGTGCGCTTCGCGCTGCGATTTGGGCGCGTCTGAAAAACGATTCCCGGGTGAATTCCTTCCGTGCCGGTGCGTACGGAGAGGGCGATTACGGCGTCACCGTGGTGGAACTGAAATAATCCGGGATAATCTGCCGGAAATTTTTGTGAAAACGTGATGTTTTTCACATGAGGCATTGCAATTCCCTTAATTTGTGGTATAATTACACTGTGTCAGCCTGTGCTTCGGCACGGTTTCCACACGAAAAATTTTGATTATTATTTGATTGTGTAAAGGAGATACACTTATGGCAACCTTCCGTTTCAGCGCATTTGCGGACGAGTACTCCCCCTCTTTTGACGAGCAGATCAAGGGCCTTTTGGAGAACGACGTACATCTCATCGAGCCCCGCGGTCTTGACGGCGTAAATATTTCCGATCTCACTTCCGAAAAAGCCATGGAAGTTAAGGAGAAGCTGGATGCTGCCGGCATCGGCATTTCCGCCCTCGGCTCTCCCATCGGAAAAATTTCCCTGGATGACGATTTTGAAGCACACAAGATGAAGCTGCGCCGTACCTGCGAGATCGCACGGATTCTGGGCGCTGAGCGCATTCGTATGTTCAGCTTCTTCATGCCCAAGGACTGCGAGGACGTGTCCGTTTACAAGGATACCGTTATTGCCCGCATGGGTGAAATGCTGGATATCGCCGACGAGTACGGTATCAAGCTCTGCCATGAGAACGAGAAGGGTATCTACGGCGATACGCCGGAGCGCTGCCTTGAACTGCTTGAGGCTTATCCCGGCCGTCTCGGCTGCGTATTTGATCCTGCCAACTTCATTCAGGTAGGCGCTACGCCCTGCCCGGATGCTTTTGATCTTCTGCGCGATCATATTACATACATGCACATCAAGGATTGCGTACCGGGTGGTACGGTCGTCGTTGCCGGTACCGGTATCGGATGCATCCCCGAGATGTTTGCCGTTCTGAACCGCATCCGCAATGATGAGATCATCGCTACCGTGGAGCCGCATCTGCGCGTCTTTGCCGGTCTTGATGAGCTGGAGGGCGGAGAAAAGACAAAGATCGCCAGCACCTTCGCCACCAGCCAGGAAGCATTTGCTGCCGCTGTAAGCGGTGCCCGTATGTGCATGCCCCGTACGGCTACCATCCGATAAGCGAAAACGAGGATTTGTATGGCGAATCGTAACGTACTTGCCATCGATCTGGGTGCGTCCAGCGGACGCGGCATGATCGGTTCTTTTGACGGCGAGAAAATTTCTCTTTCCGAAATTCACCGTTTTTCCAATGATCCCGTAAGTCTCCCCGGCGGATTTTTCTGGGACACGTTCCGCCTGCTTCACGAAATCAAAACCGCTATCTTGAACAGTGCCGCAGGCGGCGGTATCGAGACGGTGGGTATCGACACCTGGGGCGTGGATTACGGATATATCGACAAAACGGGTGCTCTTCTGTCCACTCCGTACCATTACCGCGACGCCCGTACGGACAGTATTCCCGATGCAGTGAATAGCGTGGTTCCATGGGAAGAACTGTACGGCGTTACCGGTATCCAGCGGATGAATTTCAATACGGTCTATCAGATCGTCAGCGATCTCAGAACGCGTCCGTGGATCGTGGAGAATGCGGATAAACTGCTGTTTACGCCGGATCTTCTGGGGTATTTCCTCACCGGCGAAAAACGAAGTGAGTATACAATTGCCTCCACCGGTGCCGTACTGGATGCACAGGCGAGAGATTTTGCCTATCCGCTTCTTAAAAAACTGGGTATCCGCGACAGCCTGTTCTGTCCGATTACCCAGCCCGGCAATATTCTGGGCGATCTTTCGCCCGCAGTCAATGCAGAGACGGGCAATACCGGTGCCAAGGTTATAAATATCGCATCTCACGATACGGCGTCTGCGGTGCTTTCCGTGCCCTCTGAGGGTGAAGATTTTCTCTATATCAGCAGCGGCACCTGGTCGCTGATGGGCATCGAGAGCAAGACGCCGGTAATCTCCGAGCTGTCTCTCAAGTACGGTTTCACCAACGAGGGCGGTGCCTTCGGCACAGTCCGCGTGCTCAAAAATATCATGGGCCTGTGGCTGGAGCAGGAATCCCGCCGCCAGTGGAAGCGGGAGGGCATTCAGGTGTCCTTTGATGAGCTGTCCGCTATGGCCAAGGCTTCAAAGCCCCTGCAGTCCATTATCAATCCGGATGACCCTATGTTCTCGCCTGCCGGCGATATGCCGGGACGGATCCGTACCTATTGCAAAAATACCAACCAGCACGTGCCGGAGAATATGGGCGAGATCGTGCGCTGTATTTTCGAGAGTCTGGCTCTCCGCTACCGCTGGACTGCTGAAAAACTGGAATCACTCACCGGGCGCCGGTATCCCGTAATCAATATCGTGGGCGGCGGTACGAAAGAAGAAATGCTTTCTCAGTTTGCCGCAGACGCTTCCGGGCGGTTGGTATGCGCCGGTCCCGTGGAGGCTACGGCGCTGGGCAACGTGAGTATGCAGATGATTGCTGCCGGTGAGATCGCCAGCCTTGCCGATGCGCGGCGCATTATCCGTTCTTCCTTTGCGATCAAGGAATATCAGCCGGATACCGCCTCCCGCGCTCTGTGGGACGACGGATACGCACGTTTTCTCCGCCTGATCGGTGAAAACTGATCCATATACCAAATAACGAGGTTATTCTATGAGTACTGAAAAAATGTATCAGATAGCCAAGGAACTTTACGCCGAGATTGGCGTGGATACCGAGGCGGCTATGAAGCGTGTTACGCAGATTCCGATCTCCGTGCAGTGTTGGCAGGGAGACGACGTGCGCGGCTTTGAGAATTCTGCCGGTGCTCTTACCGGCGGCATTCAGACTACCGGCGATTATCCCGGACGTGCCCGGAATATTGAAGAACTGCGCGATGATTTTGAGTTTGCTGCCAAGATGATTCCCGGTAAAAAGAAAATCAGCCTGCACGCCATTTACCTTGACAATGACGGCAAAGCCGTGCCGAGAGACGAGATCACGCCGGCGCATTTTGCCTCCTGGGTCCAGTGGGCGAAGGAGCGCCATTACGGTATCGACTTTAATCCAACCTGCTTCTCCCACCCCTTGTCTGCCGACGGTTTTACGCTGAGCCACGTAGACGACGGCGTGCGCAATTTCTGGATCCGTCACTGTATTGCATCCAGAAAGATCGCGGTGGATATTGGCGAAAAGCTGGGCGAGACTGTCTGCACCAACTATTGGGTGCCGGACGGATTCAAGGATATTCCCGTAGGCCGGTACGAGGCGAGAGAACGCCTGGCCGATTCCTATAACAAGATCTTTGCCGAGCCTATTAATGAAAAATATAATCTGGATGCGGTGGAGAGCAAGGTGTTCGGTATCGGTGCGGAAAGCTGCACCATCGGCTCCCATGAGTTTTATATGGG
>JAZQDY010000078.1:0-2199 GCA_045547015.1 Eubacteriales bacterium
GGGCAGGCACGTGCTCGCTCCGGAAATAGGCGAAATACTTGCCGTGTGCCGCACTCCAGAACGACCGGTTCTGGGAATCAAACTCGCCCTCCGTTGTGATCATGCGCATCTTGTCAAAGCGGATACCGTCCTCGCTCATCAGAAGGATAAGTGCCGCGTGACCAAGCCACCAGCAGGTCATTTTGTACTTCTCGTCTGCCGGGCAGGCAGGATTTTCATCGTAGAACAGGGACATATTGGCAAAGAGGTGGAAATCGAATTTTTCCTTCAGCATATCCAGATTGAGGATGATATTATTGTCCGCAGAGCCATTCATGGATACGATGCCCATTTTGGGGAACGTCCAGTGCTGTGCATCGTCACTCTCCCCGTAGCAGATGTAATTCTTGGACGTAACGTAGTACATCCGATATTTGCCCTCCGCAAAGATTACCGTCACGAACGTGGTCAGGTTGTTCTCAAAGGGCTGATCGAAGGAATGAAGCACCTGCTTGCGCACCGGCTTATGGAGCCGTTTTTCCGCTGTGGTTTTCTCCTCGTCGATGAGGTAATTGTCAAAAAAGCACTCCCGTCTGCTGCCAATGTTTATCATATGTATTTTCCTTTCTTTTTGGTTTTTCTTCATTATATCATGTTGCCCGCCGCATCCGCAATAGACACCGGGGACAAAAAAGGAACTGATTGGGACAAAAACGTCACTCCATCATCACCCCAGCCGCGCCCCACACGTGTCCGCCGTTCTGCAGATGGGATTTCACGCATCGTTCGAGGGTGGACTTTTCCGGGAGTGTGTCAATCGGCGGCATTTCCCGAAGGTTATAGACATATTCAAACACGTCCATGCCAGGGCTCATCACGGGCACCCGGCAGAAGCGGTCACCGAATCGGGTGAGGTTTGTTTCCTTCCCCAAAATCGAACGGAGTGTCGGATCCAAAAGCCAGCTGTGGCAGTACAGCACGGGATAATCGCCAAAGCATCGGTTGATGATTTCTTTGCCTCTTTTCAGATCGGCGGTACAGATTTCCGGTGTCAAAGCGCCGCCGGAGGGAATATGGACACTTATCACCGGCGTGCCCGCCGTTACCGTCTTCCTCCATCGGTCTTTCGGGAGACGGATCCGCCGGTTCTGCACCGTACCGTTCTCCACGGCAAGTCCTTCGTAATAGTCCGCCGCATCTTCCGCAAATGCCGAAAATGAGCTGTCCGCATTCTCGCATCCCACGGAGCCCAGCACCTGGCCGTTTTTGTGGAACGTGCCTTCCCGGGGCAAGGCGGCGATTTTCCCCGATTCGTTTTGGAAGAAATCAAACGCACCGTCGTACACGGTCATTTCCAGATTGAACCGTCCCACCCGGAGGATACGGCACGTGAGAAAGCGCATCATCCATTCCACGTACGGGGCGATGCCGCACCGCTTATAGAGGGCGATATGATCCCCGGTCTGATTCTGCAGCATCTCCGCCGTATCGGCGATCACATCCTCCGGCACGCCCCTTTTCCGGAGCGCGGATTTCATATCCGGGATACGCTCCAGAATCGAAAACAGCGGCAGCGTGTCGTACAGCTCGTCATTTTTCTCTTTCAGGGGATGGGACACCTGCCCGATAAGGGCGTTATCACCTGTACGGAGCACCTCCGCGAGAAAATAGCAGTACAGCAGATTGTCCGGATCCTCCTTTGCACGCTTGCGGATACGGCAGAGATCCGCCGAAAGCCAGGTAAAGATGCCGGCATCCTCAAAGCGAAGGATACTGTCTCCCCGGGAAAGATGTGCCGCATTCGCTTTCTGAAAGCAGTCACGCAGGGCGTCCGCCGCTGCAGGCGCAAGCCCCATTTTCCGAAAAAAGTGTTCCATGGTATCTCCCTGTTTTTGTTCATCCGTATATGTATTATCATATCACAAAACAGAATTTTGTCAATGGATATTCCGGGCTGTATGCAATAATAATCCACCCGCATAGCGAGTGGTATTTCAGTTTCGGGCATAGCCCTAATACTACAGGCTACGCACAAGTGTGTCTTTTATTGGCCTGTCAGCCATGCATTTGTTACGAACCCCCCGCTCAAGCGGGACTAAAACCAAGCCTCCCTTGTGTAAAGGGAGGTGGCACGGCTTGCCGTGACGGAGGGATTGTAAAAAGCGATAATCTACACAAAACAATCCCTCAGTCAGCTTCGCTGACAGCTCCCTTTACACA
>JAZQDY010000079.1:0-3868 GCA_045547015.1 Eubacteriales bacterium
GCTACTGGAATGAATTCTCCGGCGCGGGATTTGCCAACCGCCAGTACGATACCGACGGGAAGAATGACACCGCTTCCGTATGGCGTACCGTTATGCTTATGCCCGGTCAGTCCTGTACGGTGCATTTCCTTCTGACGTGGAATGTGCCCAATAACTATAACTATTGGAACGATCCCGAAAAAAGCGTGTGGAAGAATTATTACGCCACGAAATTTGCCGATTCTTCCCATACGGCACGGTATTGTGCAGAGCACTGGGAATCCCTCTATGCCCGGACGGAAAAATTCCGTGACGCGCTGTTTTCCACTTCGCTGGATGAGGCAGTGCTGGATGCGGTTTCTTCCACCCTGTCCGTTCTCAAATCTCCCACGGTGCTTCGTCTCACGGACGGTACGTTCTGGGGATGGGAGGGTGTGCACGAGCTGATCGGTTCCTGCGAGGGAACCTGCCAGCATGTGTGGAACTACGCGTACGCCATGTGTTTTCTCTTCCCCTCGCTGGAGCGTTCCGTGCGGGAAATGGAAATGCGTCGGATGGAGGAAAGCGGACGAACCCACTTCCGGATGGATCTGCCGGAAGGACGAAAGGTGGAGGATCCGTATCCCGCATGTCTCGACGGACAGATGGGGACGGTTATCAAGATGTTCCGGGAGTGGCGCATTTCCGGCGATGACAGATGGCTTCGCGGCCACTGGGAGAAGATCAAAAAACTGATCGCCTACGCTTGGAGCGAAGAAAATCCCGGTGCATGGGACAGAGACCGGGACGGCGTTCTGGAGGGCAGACAGCACCATACGCTGGATATGGAAATGTTCGGACCGTCTGCGTGGCTGCAGGGTATGTATCTGGGGGCGCTCCGGGCCGGTGAAGAGATGGCGCTGTATCTGGAAGACGAGGAGGCGGCAACCGAATACAGGCGTCTGTTCGAAAGCGGATACGCCTTCTGTCGGGATCATCTGTTCAACGGGAAATGGTTTGTCCAGCGCGTGGATCTTACCGATGACGGCGTGTTCCTGCAGGGCGAAGACGGCGAAAAACTCCGGAGTGAGTATTGGAATGAAGAGGTATCACAGCTGAAGTACCAGATCGGCGACGGGTGTGAGATTGACCAGCTTCTGGGACAGTGGCATGCGGATATCTGCGGGCTTGGCCGTCTGTTTGACGAGAAACAGATGCAGACCGCACTCTGCAGTCTGTATAAAAACAACTTCAAGCCGTCGCTTCGGGAATTCGTCAATCCGTGGCGCGTGTTTGCCTTGAACGATGAGGGCGGCGCTATCATGTGCGATTATCCGGCGGGGACAGAAAAGCCCGCTATTCCCCTTTCCTACTGCGAGGAGTGCATGACCGGCTTTGAATATTCCCTCGGCGGGCTTCTCATGGCGGAGGGGCATTTCGACGAAGGGCTTTCCGTTGTGCGTGCGGTCCGGGATCGGTACGACGGCAAAAAACGGAATCCTTACAACGAGATCGAGTGCGGAAGCAATTACGCCCGTGCTATGGCATCCTTTGCCATTCTGCCGCTGATGAGCGGATTCGTCTTTGATATGCCCAGGAAAACGGTTGGGTTTGTCCCGCGGATGCAGGGCGATTTCTGCAGTTTCTGGAGTCTTGGCAGTGCCTGGGGTACCGTATCTGTCACGGAGGAGAGCGTAACGCTGCGCATCCTGGAAGGCGCGCTTCCCCTTTGCCGATATATTCTTCCCCAGGGGGCAAAAGCGGCTTCACTGCTTGCGGATGGGGGAAATGTGTCCTTTCGGCAAGAGGAAAATACGGTCGTTTTTGAGGAGATTTCCGTGGGCGAATCTCTTACGGTACGGCTGAAGAAATAAAGCGAAAACAGAATATCAGTGCAGTGAAAAACAGAGGCTGGCGCCGCATGGTGCCGTCCTCTGTTTTTTATTGGCGGCATTTGTCAAAAATAGAAAAATGACGAATTTTGTCCGCGTATGATGAACGGAGGTACGGTGGTGGTGGGAAATAACGGGAACAGGGGAGAAATACGAAAAAAAACAGAGAATAAATATAGAAAACATTGAAAAAAGTATTGCATTTCCACCCGGAATATATTATAATTATATAAAAGTGGTGCACTGTGGGGGAAAGTAGCGCGCCAAACCGTGGAAAGGGGGCACAAAACTATGCTGATGGGTAAGTTTACGCATAATCTGGATGCGAAGAACAGACTCTTCATCCCGGCAAAACACAGGGAACAGCTGGGCGACACGTTCGTGATTACACGGAACGTAGACAAGTGCCTATCCGTTTTTTCCATGGAAGAGTGGGAGAAATACACGGACAAGCTGGAGCAGCTGCCCACCACCCAGGCAAGAGAGATTGCCCGCTTCATTTACTCCAACGCGGCAGAGGCACAGCCGGACGGCCAGGGGCGCGTTTTGATTCCCGCTGAGCTTCTGGCATATGCCGGTATTCAGAAAAGTGCCGTAATCGTGGGTATGGGCCGCCGTGCCGAAATCTGGGCGGAAGAAGTCTGGGCGGAAAAGAACAGCGGCGAACAGTCACAGTCGCTGACCGAATTGATGATTAGCCTGGGATTCTGATTTATGTGAAAATTTTGGGAAGGGGACGGCGCACAATATGGAATTTGCACATGTATCCGTCCTTGCCCGTGAATGTATGGAGGCGCTGGAGCCTGCCCGCGGCGGTGTGTACGTAGACTGCACTGCCGGCGGCGGCGGTCACTCCTTTGAAATTGCTTCCCGTCTGCCGGCGGGCGGCAGACTGATCTGCCTGGACAGGGACGATGCGGCGCTTGCCGCCTGTACCAAGCGACTTGCCCCGTTTGCCGATCGGGTGACGGTGGTGAAATCCAACTTTTCTGAGATTGAGTCGGTTCTTGATATGCTGGGCATAGAGGGGATCGACGGCGTGATGTGGGACCTTGGCGTTTCCTCCTATCAGCTGGATGAAAAAGACAGAGGCTTTTCCTATATGGCGGACGCCCCATTGGATATGCGCATGGACCAGTCGTCCGGTATTACCGCCGCTCAGGTGGTAAACGGATACGGCGAGGCGGATCTGATCCGTATTCTCCGTGATTACGGGGAAGAAAAATTTGCGCCGCGCATCGCCCGTGCGATCGTGGAAGCGAGAGAGGTACAGCCCATCGAAACGACGACGGTGCTGGCAGATATTATCAAAGAGGCCATTCCCGCCGCGGCACGGTATAAGGAAAATCAGCATCCTGCCCGCCGCAGCTTTCAGGCGATCCGCATAGAAGTAAACGGCGAGCTTTCCGTGATTGCGCCCTCCATTGAGGCGGCTGTCCGGCGGCTGAAACCGGGCGGACGGGCGGCGGTGATCACCTTCCATTCGCTGGAGGACCGGATCACCAAACAGACTTTTGCCTCCCTTGCCGCAGGTTGTACGTGCCCGTCCAACTTTCCGGTGTGTGTGTGCGGCAATACGCCGGCAATCCGGCTTCTGAACAAAAAACCGATTCTTCCCAGCGAAGAAGAAATACAGGCGAATTCCCGTTCCCACTGCGCCAAGCTGCGCTGTGCGGAGAAGCTGTAACCCCGGCAAAATCGCAGGACTGATAAAAATCCGAGTAAATCGCAGAGGAGTACGCAATATGGCAGCATACAGCGCAAATCAGTATACGTCTACCGGAAATCCGCTGTGCGACAGATTGAAGCGGCAGTTCGCCGATCGGGGCGCCGCCGCCGTAAAGCAGTACTCCGCTCCCTCCACCTCTGTGATGATTGAACGGGTGCAGAGAGGGCTGAACCCATATGAGAATGCACCGGATCCTCTGAAAGAGAAGCGGGCAGAAACGCGCACCGTGCGTGCGGCGGATATGCAAGTCGGATCGTAGCCATGTCGTTCTGTGGGCCAAGGAGTTGAC
>JAZQDY010000080.1:0-11224 GCA_045547015.1 Eubacteriales bacterium
GTTGGCACCGCTTCCCGCTGACAGATCGGCATAAAGATTCGGATATTTCTGCAGAAGTTCCGGCACTCGACCGCCGGGGGCAATCTTGCCGTCGGGGTATCCCGCACGCTTTTCTGCTGTGTTATCTCCGCTGATTTCCGACCAGAATTTCTGAGAGTGGCCGATAACGGTAAGTTTGGGGAAAGTTTTCAGAACCTTTTCCAGACGGGGCAGCCCGATCTCATCTACCAGACCGTAATCGCCGCCCATCTGACCGATATGAATAATAACGGGCATCTCAAATTTTTCGCAGTACGAGAAGAGATTCATCACCCGCGGGTCATCAAAGTACAGATTGGCACAGATTTCGCCGACACCTTTGGCGCCTGCGTTTTTGTAATATTCGAAGAAATACGAAAAATCCGAATCCGGGGAATTATCGCACTGGCGGGGATCAATATTGCAGAACCAACTGAATCTGTCCGGATACGTCTCAACAATGGAGCGTATTTCACGGTTGGTGGACTGTTCCTCGCCGCATTCAACACCCATGGAAGGAAGCAGAACGCCACGCTCAATGCCGAGATGGTCGTACGCCTCCATCAGATCGGAGGGCAGGGGATAGTTATCGCCCCGGGGACGGGGAAGCCCTATCGAAGTGACAGCATGCACGTGCATGTCAATTTTTTTCAAACGCATGGAAGGTTCACCTCAATATAAGGATGTATGTGGATATTACAGTCCCAAGAGCTTTTCCGCATTGCCGCGGCAGATTTTGTAGTAGGCGTCTGCGGAGATATATCCGTTGTCCACAGCGTCGTCCAGAAATGGGCTAAGCTGTGCCAACTGGGATTTCTTTACCCGCTCTATATTGCCGGTGCAGATGTCCGTGCCAAAGAACAGGCGGTCTTTGAATTCCTCAAGGAAGGCGTAACCGAATTCCGGATCCCGCATGATGGCGTTGGCACCGCTGTCGGCGGACAGATCGCCGCACAGATTGGGATATTTACGCATCAGCTCCGGCACACGTCCGCCGGGAGCCACCCTGCCCTTGGGGTAGCCGTCCCGGGTTTCCGGCGTGATGTCGCCGCTGATCTCCGCCCAGAATTTCTGAGAATGACCGAGGAAACGGAGGCTTGGGAACATGCCAAGGACCTTTTCCATACGGGGCAGGCCGATTTCGTCCACAAGACCGTAATCGTTACCCATGTTGCCCAGATGGAAAATAACGGGCATATCGTATTTCTCACAGTAGGAGAAGAGATTCAAAAGCTTGGGATCATCAAAATATACGTTGCAGCAAAGCTCGCCCACGCCCTTGGCACCCACAGATTTGTAGTATTCGATCAGGTGGGTGAAATCCGCCTTGTGGGAATTGGAAACCATGCGGGGGTCAATGTTGCAGAACCAGCTGAAGTTATCGGGATATTTTTCCACCATCATTTTTGTTTCCCGGTTGCCGATCTGCTCGCTGGTGGCTTCCACACCGATTTCCGGCAGGGTAACGGTTCGCTCAATGCCGAGAAATTCGTTGATCGCCATCATTTCCTTAGGGGTAGGAAAGTGGTCGCCGCCCGGGCGAAGAATACCTACCTCGGGGATGACGTGTGCATGGATATCAATTTTCTTTACGCGCATGGGAAGAACCTCCTCTGAACGTGAGCGTTTCTTTCGTTAATCCAGATATATCGTCTTACCGGTTTTAGAGGATTCGTAGATGGACGTAATCAGGCGGATGGCGTTTCTGCCGTCCTCAAAGGAGGAGGTGAGCGGTGCATCGTCACGTACGGCACGAACCATTTCTTCAATGTGGGGCACGTGCTCGGAGAAATCAATGTTGAGGGGAGTGGAGGCACCGGAGTTTTTCGCCTTGCCGATCTCGATACCGGCGGGAATCTCCTCTCCTTCGATATTCCATTCGCTGAACGAGTTTTCCGTGATGCCCACGGTACCCTTGGTGCCGGATACCACGAAATTGCGTGGGTATCCGGGATATACGGAGGTGGTGCCCTGAATCAGACCGAGCGCGCCGTTTTCGTATTCCACTACGGCAGCTGCCGTATCCTCCGTCTCAATGTTTCTTGCCAGCGTGCGGGTCAGACCGTGTACGGATTTCACCTTGCCCATAATGGAGAGGAGAATATCGATGCCGTGGATGCCTTGATTCATCAGCGCACCGCCGCCGTCATGCTTCCAGGTACCGCGCCAGGGACTTTCCAGATAGTATTCCGGCGAACGGTAGTATTTCATGGTAAGGTCGGCGGTGACCACCCGACCGAGCCGTCCGTCTGCAACCAGTTTTTTCAGCGTTTTGGAGGTGTCCAGAAAACGGCACTGGGAAACCACGCTTGCTTTTACACCCTGCTTTTTGGCTTCCGAAATCAGAAGATCGCAATCCTCTACGTTCAGTGCCAACGGCTTTTCTACCAGCACGTGCTTGCCAGCCTGAATCACTTCCAAAGCGTTATGTGCATGGAATCCGCTGGGTGTGCAGATACATACGATGTCCACTTTATCCGACGAAAGCATTTCTTCCGTGGTGCGGAAGTGGGTCACGCCGAATTTCTGACAGAATTTTTCTGCATTTTGCTCGTTTACGTCAGTGGCACCGATCAGACAGGCACCTTCCGTGTGGAGGATGGCCTGTGCATGATGGGAGGAAATAAATCCGCAGCCGATAATACCGAATCCAAGTTTCTTTTCCATAAATATCGTACCGTTCCTGTTTGAATGTAAAAATTGTCATCGTATAGATACAAGTATAAATTATACTTCATTATACCTTAATTTGCTGGGCGGTGTCAATTTCACATCTTGCTATATTTATGGATTATTTTGCTCGCCGCTTACATATGGGCGGCGGCGCGGTATCTGGTAGGGGCGACCCCCTTTTCCTGCTTGAAGCGACGGCTGAAATAGAGCTCATCCGGGAAGCCAACCGTGGCGGCAATTTCGCTGACGGAAAGTTTGGTTGTGGTAAGAAGCAGTGTCGCTTTATTCAGGCGGAGGGCGTTGATATACGAAACGGCGGTATGTCCCACCACTGTTTTGAATACGCGGCAGAAGTGATACACGCTCATGGAGCAAAGCGCTGCCAGATCCGGAATGGAGATATCTTCCGTGTAATGAAAGTAAATATAATTCAGCGCCGGACGGATGCGCTCACCGTGCTGCTTCAGATTTGGTGCGTCCGCGGCAGGCTTGTCATCCGCTATGGCATAGCGCAGTAAGAGTGAATACAGAAGGGCGATGTAGGCATCAGCCTGCAGCTCGTATTCCGGCGGCTGATTTATCAGTTCCGAAAACAAATCGCTGAATACCTGATTGACCTGCGTGCAGTTTGACAGAATTCTCCGAAAAAAGTATTTTCCCTCAAACAACTCCGTATAGCGCTCGGTAAGGGTAGGAGAGAAGGGAAAATCCGGGGACATCATCAGACAATAATAGCGCAGTTCTTCGTCTCCGTGCAGCCGGAGTCCGTGAGGTTCGTAAGGATTGATGAGCACCACGTCTCCGGGATTTACCACGTACAGCTCCGTACCGCAGAAAACCTCCGCACTGCCTGCGAGAATCAGTTTTATCTCAAACTGTTCATGCCAGCGGGGAACGTACAGCCATTCCTCCGATCCTTCCCGTTTGAAGGAGGATACATTATACCAGTACGGCTTTGTGTTTTCATAATTTGCTTCCGTATATATGTGCTCGTAAGAGCCGTGTTCCGGCATGGATATCCCTCCTTTCTCAGTTACGATTATTATACAACACTCTCAGGGAAAAATCAACCGGAAGAGAGCAAAAAAAGACAGAAAAGAACAAAACAACGAAAATGCCCGTTCTGCTTTTTCATGCAGAACGGGCATGGGGAGATGGCACTACGGGGATATGTGCGGCGATGTTTTATCAGCGTCGGGGGATATTTCAGGCAAAGAGAACCAGAACGTGCTTCCCACGCCCTGGGCACTGCTGACGCCGAATTTCGCGCCGTGGAGAAGCAGGATGTTTTTCACGATGGACAGACCAAGCCCTGTGCCGGTAACAGCACGGCGGTAATAGTTTTTCACTTTGTAGTATCTGTCCCAGATCATGGGGAGCTGGTCAGCGGGAATGCCTTCGCCGGTGTCCGTAACCTCAATCCGGCACTGTCCGTTTTCTGTAATTTGCCGGATCCGCACGACCTTGTCCTCGCCGGTGTAGTTGATGGCGTTGTTTACCAGATTGTAAATCACCTGCAGAATTTTGGATTTGTCGGCGTAAATATATGCCTCCCGATCAAAATCAAAGGTGATGCGATATCCTTCCTGGGTGCGCAGTTTTTGATATCGTGCCAGTGTTTGGTGTACGGTTTCTGTAAGCGAGAGGGGCACACACTGCAGCTTCTGCGAGCCTGCGGTCAGCTTGGAAAGATCCAGAATATCGTTTACAAGGGCAGTCAGCCGCTCCGTTTCATCGATGATGATCTGCATGTTTTCGCCGGTCATTTCACCGGGAATATCCCGCATTACCTCACTGTAGCCGGAGATCATGGTCAGCGGCGTCCGGAGATCGTGAGAAATGTTGGCGAGAAGCTCTTTCTGCATGGTGTCAATGGAAGAAAGCTCTTTCGCCGCGTAGTTCAGGGCGTCGCCCAATTCTGCCGTTTCTTTGGAGCGTCCGCCGTCAAAATGCACGTCGTATGAACCGAGCGCCAGTTTGTTCGCCTCCCGGCTCATTTGTACGATTGGCCTTGATATGATGCCGGATACGATGACGGCGGTAACGCCTGCCACCAGAAGGAGAACGAAGGAGATAATCCCCAACTGTAAAATCAGCGTGTCGGTGGTAGTGCCTACCGGCTCAATTTCCGCATTGAGGAGGATCAGGTGCTTTTTTCCGTTATCCGTCTCGGTGATCCGGGAGGTGATGATGCTCTCGGGCACTTCGGTTTTCGGATCCACAGCGGCACCTGTGAGGAAATTTCCCCTGATGCGTTCCATATAGAATCCGTGAGCCGATGCACCGGCGTAGAGCCGGTTCATCATGGAATCGGACGCCAGATTGTGGAGAATACAGCTTGTACGGATGTGAGAGTTCACCTGCAGACGGGCGGTCTGACCGGTGATTTCATAGATGGAAATGCAGACGCCGGAGGATTGTGCCAGCCTGTCGGCAAGCGCGGAGAGTTCGGGCGTGTCCACACTGCGGGAAAGCCGCGCGGAAACGGAGCGCAGTTCATGAATTTTCAAGGAAGCGTACGTTGGTTTCAGAAGGAAGATCTGAAACACCCATAAAAGACACAGCGTCACCAGTACAAAGGAGGCAAGAAGCAGAAATACGTGCCGCCGCAGCGGCGGAAAGCGATTGTTCTTTTTTTGGCTCTCGTTCATATCTGCGCGCCTGTGTCAAACCGATAGCCCATGCCGCGCAGGGTGACGATATAGGAGGCGTACGGTCCGAGACTCTTTCTGAGAAGTTTGATATGGGTATCCAGCGTGCGGTCGTCGCCGAAATAATCGTATCCCCACACTTCGGAGAGAAGCTTGTCCCGGGAGAGGGCGATGTTTCTGTTTTTCAGCATGTAGAAAAACAGATCGTATTCTTTGGGAGACATTTCTGCTCTTTTTCCGTCGATATACACGATTCGTGCGGTAAGATCGGCACGGAGGCCGGAAAGCTCCACGATCTCGTTCCGGGGTTCATTTTCGGCAGCGGGGGCAGCTTGGGCACGCTTCAGAATGGCGTTTACACGCAGCATCAGCTCTTTCGGAGAAAAGGGTTTTACCACGTAATCGTCAATGCCCAGTTCAAACCCGTTGATTTTGTCGTATTCTTCCCCCCGGGCGCTGAGCATGATGATGGGAATATCGGAGAATTTGCGGATTTCCCGGCAGGCGGAAAATCCGTCCAGCTCCGGCATCATGATATCGATGATGAGGATGTCAAAACGCTGACGGCGGCACAGCTCCACGGCAGTCATGCCGTCACCGGCTTCCGTTACGCTGTGTCCTTCATAGGCGGCGTATTTCTGAATCAGACGGCGAATCATCTCCTCGTCGTCCACTACGAGAATATTGTACATATCCGTACTCCTTTCGGAAAAATCAGATCAGAGATTGAAGTAAATCCGCCGCCGCATCATAAATGGGACAAATGAGAATGGGCAGAAGAACGGCGGGGAGAAAATTCATGATTTTCAGTTTGGTGATGCCGATGAGGTTCATGCCCAGCGCCAGGATCACAACCGAGCCTGCCGCCGACATTTCTGTGATGATTGTATCTGTAAGAAGCGGCGCTGCAAACTGTGACAGAAGGACGATCCCTCCCTGGTGCAGAAAAATGAGTACGGAGGAAAAAGCGACGCCGACTCCAAGCGCAGAGGCGAAAATTACAGCAGAAATAAAGTCGAGGATACTTTTGGTGAACAGCATCCGGTTGTCCCCGCTGATGCCGGCTTCCAGTGAGCCGACGATTGCCATGGCCCCCACGCAAAACACCAGACTTGCGGTAATAAATCCTTCCGCAGCGGAGATTTTGCCGCTCGCTTTTTTAAAACGTGCCTCGATTTTATGCACGCAGCGGGAGAAGCGGGCGTCAAGATCGATCCATGCACCGATAAGCGTGCCGATTGCCAGGGAGAGAATGAGAATCAGCGTATTCTCGCCGTCGAGGGCGCCGCTTATGCCGATGATTACAATGCAGAAGCCGATTGCCTTCATCACAGTATCGGAGACTGCCTCGGGAATGCCTTTTTTCAGAAGAAGCCCGAGACAGCCGCCAAAAAAAACGGCAAACATATTGGTAAGTACACCTATCATAGTCAGTGTTTCCTTGTTTTGTCCTTTTTATTTGTTGTCAGCGGATCCATTTTTCCTGCGCTCGGAAATAGGCAAGCACGCCCTCCGCAATGCCGTCGGCGGCTTTTTCAATGCCGCCGGAGAGCATAAAATCACATTCCTCCGGTGAGGTCATGAATCCCACTTCCACAAGCGTAGAGGGGAATTTCGGGTTCTGGCACATAGCAAGCATCTGCTGACGCGGCGGGATCTCATAGCGGAACAGGGCGTCTGCCACCGCTTTCGATACGCATTTGGTCAGAAGAACGCCCCCATCTGCCCACCACAGTCCCAGCGTGCCGCGGGTGGAGGTGATGTCGCTTGTGTAATCCATGGAATTATTGTGCACGGATATGGAGAGATCCGGCATAATTCCTGTGAGGAAGCCGATCCGCTCGGTGAGGGGAAACGTGCTGTCGTCAGAACGGGTGAGAATCACTTCGGCGCCCAGTGCCGTCAGCCGTTTTTCTGCCGCCAGTGTGATGGCAAGATTCAGATCAGCCTCCGTTTCCGTGCGCATGGGACCTATGGCGCCGGGCTCCGAGCCGCCGTGGCCTGCGTCCAATACGATACGGATGCCGAGCAGCGGCTGCTTTGCCGTTTCGTCTATGGCTTTTGGGTTTTTGAGGATCGCTTTTGCCGTGCCGTCGCCATAGGCGAAATCAAATCCGTAGAAATTTTCCGTGTCATACAGTTCGCAGAAAAAACGGACACAGTTGGCTTTTTCGGGATAGTGCACAGTAACGGAGCGGATCAGCGGGTTATTTCCAATGGGAATAACAGCCGGTACGGTAGTGATATCCACGTTGTAGAGGGACAGTTCAAATATGCCGTCCCGTACCGTGCCGTTGTGGGGAATATTCTGATCGGTGCCGAAGGAAAGATACGTATTCTTCCCGTCGGAAGTAACGGAGACACTGGAAAGCGATGCCAAGGGTACGGCGGTGTCTGCAGGCAGCTCCGTGACCGATGTCATTGGCACATAGCCGCCTACACGGAGCAGATAGAATCCATCCGCCTGCGAGAGGGCATAGTCTGTCATGCCGGCTGACTGGACGGAGAAATCGTTATAGTACAGTGTGTTTGTCCCCAGTTTCAGCGGCGTATGATCGTACAGTACCCGAACGGGCAAAAAGGCATCCTTGCCGCGCACGCGGATCTTTCCGCCGGCGGCCGCCGCAGAGCTGCTGCCCAAAGCGGCGGTAACAATCAGATCTCCCAGATCGTCGATTTCACCGTCTTTGGCGCGGGGCAGGGGAAAGGTGCCGGTATAGGTCGCCAGTGCCCATCCGCTGTTTACTTTTCCGGGGAAGGAGGTTTGCTTAAGGGGGATGGATTGACCGTGCAGTATGGCTGTTACTTTTGCACCAGCAGGAGCTTTGCAGGAGACGGAGAGTGTGGTGCCGCTTTCCTGCATGGTGTCAGCCCATGGCGATAGAATCTGCAGGGAAAACTCCGCCGTGGTTTCCGTCTTGTTTTGCACGGCATCCTTTGGGGGCGTGCCGCGATGGATCACATGGGTGTACGTGTGACCGTCCTGCTCAAATACGAAGGTGTTTGTTCCGGGGACGAGTTCCACATACAAAGAGAAGTAACCGCCGCGGGTACGTCCTATGGGCTGCCCGTTGACTGTCAGCGGCTTGTCCGGAGTAGAGGAGCCGAGCAGATACGTGCCCTCTCCGTTCACATAGGATCCGGAGGCAGGTGACGTAACCAGCACCGGCATACCGGTGGGAGACGGATCGGTGTATATGATGCTGTCTTCATAGACGGCGGAAAGCTCGTCGGCAAGACCGTGCAGGTTCCTGCGGATTTCATCGTATCCGTAGAAGATACTGCCCCGATAGGTGAGCTCACTGCGGGCGTACTGCACTTGTTCGGCAAATTCGCCGGCGGGAGAGGACCATACGTCATAATTGTGAGCGGCGTGAGAAATCAGAAGGTCCACGCCGGTGCCGTCCAGCATCTGATTCCACCAGCGCGTAAGTGTTCCATAGGGAGCAGCGGCGGTGGAAAAACGCCAGTATAACTGCGGGGCTATGTAATCGATATATCCGCCCTGTGCCCAGGCGAGGGTATCGCAGTAGATGGCGGCGTAGGATTCCAGACCGTTTGTGTCGGAGCCACCGTTCTTTCCGTTATCATTCTGCCATATACCGAAGGGGGAAACGCCGAAACTGACGTCTTCGCTGATGCCTTTTATCGTGTCGTAGGCCAGCTTTATCATGTCATTCACGTTCTGCCGCCGCCAGTCGGCCCGTTTCATGCTGCCGCCGTATTTCCCATAGGAGACGGTATCGTCAAATCCGGCGGTGATCCCGTTTTTATCCGTGACCGGATAAGGGTAGAAATAATCGTCAAACAGGATACCGTCCACATTGTAGTTTTCCACGATTTCACGCACGCCGTCCGCTACCAGCTGCCGTACCTCCGGCAGTCCCGGATCATAGTACAGCTTTCCGTCCGCGTAGGCAACGGTCCATTCCGGATGTTCCTTTGCCGGACTGCCGTCGGGAAGGTCTGCGGTATCGTGCGCCGGCTTTTCGGCGGATCCCAGGGAAACGCGCAGGGGATTTATCCAGGCGTGGACGAAAATATTCTGCTGATGGGCGGCGTCGATCAGGTATTTCAGCGGGTCAAAGATCAGTTTCCCGTTAGTGGAGAGTGATTTTGAAACGGGGAACAGGGAAGAAGTGTACAAAGCGTCCGAGGCGGGCCGCACCTGAAAATAGATCGTGTTCAGCCCGGCATCGGATACCGTTTTCAGAATCGCGTCCAGCTCCGCCTTCAGAGCGGCGGCAGACAGATTGGATTTTGAGGGATAGTCAATGTTATAAACAGTGGCGATATATACGCCGCGCACTTCGCTTGCAGGATCGATAATAGCGCGCAGAGGCGTCGCCTCTTCCACTGCAGCGGACGAGGCGAGGGCACCGCTTGGAATTTCGGTATTCCTGCGGGTACAGGCGGACAGCAGAGTCAGAATCAAACAGAGGAGCAGAGGCAGCACCAGACGTCCGGCGTGTATTTTTCGTATCGGGAATATGGGCATATTGTTTCTCCGTGTGTTTATTCAGTCTGAAAGGCTTGTAAGAGCGCCTTCCCACATAAAGATATGCGGGAGACGCAAAAGATAGTATCTTAATTATATCATACCATATACCCTGTCGAAATCAAGTGCTTTTCTGTGAATAAACACAAAACAGAAGAAATGATGCCGCAAATCTGCGGCAGTAAACGCTTCGGTACTGAAAGAACAGATAAATCGGTGAAACTTCCGGATGTATGAAAAAGCCCCGCATGAAGCGGGGCCGGCGATTAGTCACATAACAGTTGTTCCAGTTCTTTTCGCTGTTCTTCGGTGGATTCGTAAATTGTTGCGCTGAACCATTTGGCCTCAATGAAATCATCCGCAAAAGCATCCATGACTTTTTGCGCAATTTTAAATTGAGAGAGTGCTTTTTCGGATTCCCCGTTCTCTCTCAGCCTTTTTCCGGCAATGATCAGCATATCAATCAAATCTTCGGCGGATATATTTTTTTGCTTTTGTGCCGCTTCATAACTGTCTTCACCCTCCAAAAGGGATGCGGCAAGTTCCAGTTTAGAAAAATAAATTTCAGGAATAATTTCAAGGGTTGGCTTTATCAAATCGGTCTGTCCGTTTTCTTTGTAGCACGATGCCAGGATACGGCAGGCATCGTATTTTACCGAATCATCCTTTGTGGATTCTATAAGGGATTTGCAAAGCGTTATTACCTCCTCCGCGCGTGTTTGGTAATCCAGCGTATAAAGGAGATTGTTCAAAATGATATCGTTTCCGGGAAATCTTTGCAGTCCTTCACGCAGAATCCGTTCTGATTGCGCCGGATCGCTAAAACGATACTTATAGGCTTCGAGACAAATAGCTTCAATCTTTTTTTCTGCTTCAAACAAATTAAAATCGAAAAGTTCATCGGTGGAAATACCGAAAAATGATGCAATCGCAGGGATCATCGTTACATCCGGCATGGTATTTCCATTCTCCCATTTGGAAACGGCTTGAAAGGATACCCCAAGATATTTTGCCAAAACTTCCTGTGAGAGGTTTTTCTGTTTTCGTAAAGATTTAATTTTTTCTCCAATGTTAACCATTACAGTTTCTCCTGAAGGTTTTGGATCAGCGCTTATCCTGGTACAATTATAGCATAACTTGGGAAAAAGACAATAACCTGTTTTTTGAGAAATTTTCTAACATGGATTGAGTTTCAGCAGAAAAAGGGGCTGCCGCATTCAGATGTGACAGCCCCAAATTTTTGCGGCAAAGACGCAAAAATTTGAAATTCCGTAGGAATATGCTGCGAGATTTCCCGATTTTTTGCCCGGAACGTGCAAAAATGACCGCCGTATCGAGCATGGGAAAGCGCGCGGAGGTGTTGCACTCTCAAATGCAACACCTC
>JAZQDY010000081.1:0-4077 GCA_045547015.1 Eubacteriales bacterium
GCCACCTTCCCCCACTGGGGAAGGCAACTTTTAAGTGATTGCCACATCTGTGGCGGCAGGGCAATTATCGCAAGTGGCGGATTTTTCGACGAGCCTATAGGCTCAGCGTGTGAAATGCCCCAAGGGGGCTTGTGCAAGCCACCAGCACGGCTGGTGGTCATGACTCGGCGGTTACAGGCTCTTCGGGTTCCATTTCAAAAAGAAGAATCTGGCGGAACAGATCCACGTGCCAGGCGTGGCGCTCTTCTGCTTTCTTTTTGTTTTTGAACACAGACATAGTAGAGGTGCGGCGGATGCAGAGCACGGTATCCTCCGGCAGATACTGGAACACAGAGACGGCTTTATAAAAATCTGTGTCGGCAAAGCGGATGCCGTATTCATCCACGGCGCCTTTCGGAACTTCGTCCAGAATTTCTGAAAGAGGAATCAGCCCGCCGGCTGTTTTCACGCTGGCGTACAGTCCGGGCGAGAGCAGATAGATGACCGATTCGCCGGCCACCACTTCCATTTCAAACCGTTCCAGTGTGGAGGCGTGTTCCGTGTAGTTGAAGGAAAATTCAACGCCTTCCTTTTCCACCTGCTCCTTGCGGGCGGCGATCTCTCCGGGATTCAGATAGTTATACACCGACAGCATCACACCGCGGGTGCCGTCCCCGTTATAATCCGGCATAATCTGCTTTAAGGCGTTCTGCGCTTCCCGGGTTTCGTTTACCGTCAGATGGCCGGGACCGGCGTACATAAGATACACGTCGTAGGAGTTCTGCGTGCACATCTGCATGGTGCAGATCAGAAGAAGGAAAAGAGATGCCGCGGCGATAATGGTTTTCCACTTGTTATGGTACCAGAAATTCTCAAAGAAGTTCCCGCGAATGGGCGTGTCATCGGCAACGTCGGTGCCGCCGCCCAGTACCCGGAGACGGCGCGCCGCCACCGATTCGGGGATATCGTTTTTCTGCTGTATATTCTTGTCGTCTGCCATGACGTCCTCCCTGCGAAAAAATACACCACCGCACCGGAAAAAACAGTGCGGTGGTAATTTAATTGTATCATTCCTTTACGGAAATAGCAAGAGCTGCGGGAGGAAATTTACAAAAGATTCGTATTCTCTCCGCGAATCAGTCCACGAACAAAACGCCGTTGGCCTGAAGCGTTTTCTGAAGCTCTTTCACGTCGATGTCAAACACAGCTTTGTTTTCCCGTACAGCCATAGCGGCGGCGGTACCTGCGGCTTCGCCGGTAAGGGCGGCTACGGGGATTACCCGGGTAATCTCCCAGCCCTCTCTGTCACAAGAGACGATGCGTCCGGCTGCCAGCAGGTTTTTGAATCCTTTGTTATACATACAGCGGTAGGGAATGTGGTAGTGTCTGTCTTTCGTGCGGAAATCGTTGCAGCTGCCGATTGTATCTTCAAAATGTACCCGTACGTCATTGCCGGAGAATTCGTACTCGCCCACGATGTGACGGATGGTGCGGAAATCGGGCATCATGGGGATACGGGATACGTCTCTGGCATTTTTGTCCTGATCCTTGATTTTATCAAGGGTGGCGCGCCGGGTCTTCAAAAGGAATTCCGTGACTTCGTCCGCATCTGTACCCCGGTACATTTTGTGTCCTTCCTGACCAACGCCGTTCAGATTACTGCCTGCGTGGATCCACATGGACATATGGTTGGCATCTTTGTCTTCCACATATTTCTGCGCCCGTTCATAGGTGAATCCCTGGGCAAGGGAAGTGAAGAAGTTTTCACCGATAATGCAGGGAACGCCTGCTCCGTCCATGACGGAGGCATCACCGGTGGCGTCGATTACCACTTTGGCACCGAAGAATTCCCGGCCGCTTTTGCTTTCCACTACTACGCCCCGGCATACGTCCTCTTCCATTACCGGGAAGGTTGCCAGCGTATCCACGCGGATGGAAACGCCGTTATCCTCCAGATACTTATCCAGCGCCAGCATGAAAATGGAGGGGCTGTAGAAGGTGGCGTAGCAGTTGTTGGCGGTTTTCTCTTTAGGTCTGCTTCCGTTTTTCCATTCATCGCTCAGCGTGTCAAAGCCATACTGAATGGAAAGCTGCAGAAGCTCTTCCGGGATACCGGCGGTCATCTGTTTGCCCAGGTGATCGCATAGCGGCTCGTACCAGGAGACAAGGCCAAGGGTGGCAAGACCGCCGAAAGCAACGGCCTTTTCAATGATGATCGTTTTTGCGCCTTCCCGGGCCGCTGCTACTGCTGCCGCCACGCCGGCAATACCGCCGCCTACTACCACCACGTCGTACTGACCGCGGTTTATAATTTCTCTTTTATCCTGTATGTTCTGTACGTTCATATCGTTTTTTATCCTTATGTGAATCAGCGGACGGAGAAGCGGAGCTGGGTGCCGCCGTCCTCGTTGTAATAATCCAGCACGAAATCGAGTTCGCTTGCCTCTGCCAGTGCGGCGTAGTGTGTTTTCGTTTCCTCAATGTAGTACTTGCTGGGCTCCTGATTGAGGGAGCGCATATACTTGATAACCGGGCAATAATCGATCTTTACGGTGAGCGTGCCGTCCTTCAGGTCTGTGTGGAGAACTTCGCTTGCTTCTTCCGTTTCGTAGATTTTTTCAATCCACGCTTTCAAAACGGGCAGACCGCCTTCTTTGATCTCATCGATCAGAGGGGAATAGTACGCTGTGGTGAAATCTTTCATGAATGCCGGTACCTGCTCCTCACCGTAGGTGTCGGCACAGTATTTCAGTGCGTTGTCTCCCAACAGATGGAAGTCCCGGTGCAGGTATTTGGCGCCTTCCCGTTTTACGTCGCTGACGATCCGGTTGCCGCCCGGCTGGGTGTAGTCACCGGTGGGACGGTGGCCGGTTTCGTAGAGAAGGGAGGTGCACTCGGCATTATGTACCATGGAGTGATCTCTTTCATAGGTTACGCCGTACTTTTCCAGAACGCGGCTGTAAATGATCTTGCAGTGCTCGCAGTAGTTGTGGTACGGCTCCAGATGCTTCATGTTGTTCAGCATACCGCGGGAGGGGCAGTAGCGCATATGAGAATAGGAATAGCGCTGTACCGGATCCAGCACGGCATAAATGTCGCAGGCTTCTTCTGTGGTGGTATGTCCCCAGTATTTCCGGGCGCCGTCAAAACCGCCGTATTGCTTGATGAAGGACACCATGCTGTGGGGGTTGGTCTCATCACCCAGACTGGTGTCGGAGATATGATACCAGTATTTCAGCACCTCATCGTAGCCGCCCTGCTTTTCGAGAAATTTGAAAAACTCGCTGTACATCGGGATAAATTCTGTACACGAAATCATAGCGTAACTCCTTATTATAAGCGGTAAATTCGCCGTTTTTCTCATTATATCACAAAGCACAGAGCAAGGCAAGCGGATTTTTCACTTTTTTCTTATCCGAATACACTGTGTTTATGCTTTTCTGTGTTTGGATGCCTTGTTCTGTCATGTGGAATTTGAATAATTCTGTTATGGATTTTATTGACAAAACATCGTTTTTGTGGTACAATAAACAAAGCAAAGTTCTGACGCGTAAGAAAGGATAGAGTCGATTCTATGAAATGCCCTATTTGCAGTTTTGCCGACAGTAAAGTTATTGACTCCCGTCCGGTGGAAGACAGCAACAGCATTCGCCGCCGCCGTGAATGTCTCAGTTGTCAGAAGCGGTTTACCACCTATGAAATCGTTGAAGCCTTTCAGCCGGTTATCGTGAAGAAAGACGGCACGAAAGAGTATTTTGATAAGAATAAGCTTCTTGGGGGCCTTTTGAAGGCGTGTCAGAAACGTCCGGTGGATGCGGAAACCATTGCCGGGGAGATTGAAATGGAGATTATGAACTCTCTCCGACGGGAAATTACGTCCAAGGAAATAGGTGAGCTTGCTATGCGGAAGCTGAAGGAACGGGATGGTGTGGCCTACGTTCGTTTTGCCTCTGTATATCGGGAGTTCAAGGATGTGGAAACATTTGTGCAGGAGCTGCAGGGATTGGCAGAAGAGAATAAGCAGGACGCTAAGTAAAGCGGACAGCTTGTTTGGGATTCCCTCTTGCATTTTGTACGGGGATATGTTATAATTAGATC
>JAZQDY010000082.1:0-6147 GCA_045547015.1 Eubacteriales bacterium
ACCGCATCCTGGGAGAAATACTTTACGCCGCAACCGTAATCGCCGGACCACTCATCCACCATAGCATTTTTGGAATAGTCACAGGGCACGAAGGCAAGCTCGTTCAGCCAGCCGGTGATGTTGCCCGCACCGTCCACGTAGCCGCCGGCCTCGCTGGTACCCATGGCGATACCGAGGACGTTATTGTCACAGAGATCCATAGCGCCGGCAAGGGCGGTCACATCGCCGTCGTTGGCAACCTCCAGGGGCACGTCGCCGAATTCCTTCGCCACGTCGATATACATATTCTTGCACCGGGCGTTGAACTGATCCTTCGGAACCTTGAGGAACAGAGACGCCACCATAATACGGTTATCCACGTACACGCCGGCGGAGGATACGCCGATGGCATCCACCCGGGGCATATGGGCAGCGGCACTCTTCATAGCAGCGAGGATGCCGTCGTAATGATACTGAGGATCGTCGTTGGTCTTGGGGAACCAGACCACCTCTTCGCTGTACACGCTCTTGCCGTCGATCACGGCGCTGACCTTGCGGTCGCTTCCGCCGGCGTCAAAGCCGATGCGGCATCCGTCCAGATGACGTCCCACGGGCGTGGCACTCTCGCTGGTAACCGGAGCGTCCTTAATATCGCGGTATTCCACAGTAACCGGCGTTTCGTACACACCGCTCATGAAATCGTAGTCGAAGGCACGTGCGCCGGCGGGCGTATACGCCTCGGCGATTTTTTCCGCGATCACGGCAGAGCCGGCGATGATGATTTTATGACCGCCGCGTACCCAGAGCAGGCTCTTTACAAGGCGCTCAACGAATTCGTAGTTTTCCGCATCGTGTCCCGTGCCGTCCGGATACACCACCGTTTCAAAGGTACTCACGTATCCCTTGTTTCTTTCGATACCGATCACCAGCCGCTGACCGCCTGCCGCTTTGGCAGATTCGGTAAACGCCCGGTACACCAGTGCCATGGGCATAAACTCTTTGTCAAGAACCGCTTCAAACTTCGCTTTCATACCGCACTTCTCCTCCGATAATGGTTTTCTTTATCTCAAAATTCGCATCCGCAAGAATAATGTCCGCATCCTTGCCCGTTTCAAGAGATCCCTTCGTACCGTCAATACCGATAGCACGGGCCGGGTTCAGTGATGCCGCCGCCACGATCTGATACAGGGGCAGATCGGTATGCTCCATCACGTTTTTCACAGCGTGATTCAGCTTCAGAACACTGCCGGCAATGGTACCGTCCTCCAGCAGACACTGGATTCCTTTCACGATAGTTTTCTGACCGCCCAGGGAATATTCACCGTCCGGCATACCGCCGGCACGGGTGCAGTCCGTGATAAGCACCAGCTTATCCCCCTTGCATCCGGCTATCAGCGGAAACAGCCCGGAATGCACGTGGAACGTATCCGCAATCAGCTCCGTATACACGTCTGCAGAAAGGCCTGCGCCCACCACACCGGGTTTTCTGTGATGCAGTCCGGTCTGGGCGTTGAAGAGATGGGTAACATGGGTTGCTCCCGCCCCGAACGCCTCCATGGCTTGTTCAAAGGAAGCATCCGTATGGCCGACGGAAACGCGCACGCAGCTGTTGGCAGTAATTTTCTTTATGGCATCCATACCGCCGTCCACTTCCGGAGCCACGGTGCAAAGACGAATGATATCCTGGTTTTTCAGCACCCAATCGGCGTCGGGGGCTTTGATATGCTCCCCTGCCTGGGCGCCTTTCTTGGATTCGTTGATAAAGGGACCCTCGGCGTGCACGCCGGCAAGATACGCACCGTTCCACGTCCGGCTTTCCGCCTGCAGGGAGCGAACCACCTCAAGTGCCGTCTCAATTTCCTGCATAGAAACGGTCATGGTGGTGGGCAAAAAGGTAGTAACACCGTTTTTCATCACGCCTTCCGCCATTGTGCGGATACCGTCGGCTTTGCCGTCCGACGCATCCTCCCCAAGATAGCCGTGGATATGTACGTCCACCAGTCCCGGCGCGGCGTAAAGCCCGTCGGCACGGATGATCTCCGCCTCTGCCGGAATTTCCGATTCCGGCACGATGCCGATGATATTCTCATCGAAAAGCAGAGCCATTCCTTCTTCTATGGAATGGGGCAATACGATCTTTGCCCCAAGAATACATTTCATCAAACATGCTCCTCCGTATTCTGTTGATTCATGATACAATTATATCACCGTCCGCTGGGAAACGCAATACGGATAGAAAAAATATTTGCACTTTATACGATATTTTTCACTGACCGCGCCCGTATTCCACACGCAATTTGCACTATATAACAAATTCTTCTGAAAATATTCTGCCCGCAGCATCTAGGGGGACAAATTCCGCCGGCCGTTTTTCTTGACAGAAGGAATGTACTGTGCTATACTGAATCAAACCGATACGGAACCGTATCAGAAACGAAAAGGACCTTTTATGAAAAAACTTCGGATTTCTTCCACCATCAATCTGCACGGCACCCTGCAGGGCGATGCTGTACAGTTCGCTTGCGATGGATTGGCTTTTCACAAAAAAATCGGCTTCGACGCCGCGGATTTTCCCACAACACTGGTTGCGCGCATGGAGGAAAACTGGGAAAGCGGCATCGACGAGATCAAAGCCGCTTCGGCAGAGATCGGCATCCGTTTTGAGGTATGCCATCTGCCCTACGGCGTGAAGATCGGCGGCACCCCGGAGGAAGCAGCCCCGTTCAATGAAAGCATGCACCGCGCCATCGACGCGGCAAAGCGGCTGGGCGTGGATTACGCCGTGCTCCATCCCAACACCACCACCGTACCGCTGGAGAATTTCGATCGGCAGGCCCAGTACGATTCCGTCATGGAGCATCTTTCTCCCTTCGCGGAGCACGCAGCGAAAATCGGGCTGCACATTGTGGTGGAAAACATGCGGCAGGTTCCAAAACATTATCCGGTACACCGCTACTGCGGCACGCCTGAGGAGCTTTGCGAGATTGCGGATGCGCTGGGGCTCGGCGTCTGCTGGGATTTCGGGCACGCCCACATCAACGGTCTCTGCCAATCGGAAGCACTGGCATACGTGGGCAAGCGGCTGAAGGTTCTGCACATAAACGACAACTTCGCCTGGGGCGACGATCACGTACCGCCTTTCTGCGGCACAGTGAATTGGGCAGACGCTATGAAAGGCTTGTCCGCCATCGGCTTTGACGGTCTTCTGAACTACGAAATCACCGCCAGACGGGTTCCGGATACGGCGAGAGAATCTTTCGCACGGTATCTGTACGATGCGGCGGAGGCACTGCTCTCCCTTATGTAAACAGTAAAAGAGGTTCTGCACGTTCCATGCAGAACCTCTTTTTTTAAAGCAGCGGAAAACGTACCGTCGCCTTAAACAGATCCCCATCGATGGAGATTTCAAACACACCACCCTGCAGCTCCGTCAGACTGCGTGCAATGGACAGTCCCAGACCGCTTCCCTCCGTATGACGGGAGGCATCCCCGCGTACGAATCGTTCCGTCAGCTCCTCCCCGCTGACAGCCAGCGGTTCGGCGGAAATATTGCGGAATGTGATGACAGCCTGTCCTCCGTCAACCTGACTGGTGAAATAAGCCCGGGTGGAAGGCTGGGCATATTTTCGGATATTGGTAAAGAGATTGTCAAACACCCGCCACAGCAGCCGTCCGTCCGCCGAAATCATGGGATTCTCCTCAGCCAGACGGAGGATCGGTTCTATCCCGGCGGCACGCAGTGCCTCCTCGTGCTCACCCAGTGCCTGGGGAAGCAGTACGTTTACATCCGTAGGTGCCGGTGTCCACGGCATACTGCCGGAGGAGGCTTTGGATGCCTCGATCAGATCCTCCGTCAGCTTTTTCAGTCTGGCAGACTGCTGTTCCAGAATCTCCAGATACCCCGGTGCATCAGGAGAATCAAGACCGCCCACCTTCAAAAGATCCACGTAATTGATAATCGAGGTAAGGGGTGTTTTGATATCGTGAGAAACGTTGGTAATCAGTTCCGCTTTCATCCGCTCGGAACGCATGCGCTCTTCCACCGCCCTGTTCAGACCCTCGCTGAGATTATTGAGATTCTCGCCGTGTTTTTTCAAATCCGGCGGCATATGGGAAGTATCCACACGGAAATTCGTATTGCCTGCCGAAAGCTGTTGCCCGGCCTTCTGCAGCCGGCGCATCATCAGCACGAGCCAAATAAGAAGCGCCAGAAAGATCGGACGTGTGAACAGCCAGGAAACCAGGTATTCCGAACCGCCCAGTGCCAGAAAGAACAGTTCAAAAGCACTCCACAGAAGAAAGCCCACTGCCGTTTTCCAAAAGAGAGGCAGGCGCAAAAGAACGTGCCAAAGAAAGCGTGCCCCGCGAAGAAGAAGTTTCATAAGCCGCCACGTAAGCGTGTTTTTCCAAAACGTTTTCGCCTTCAGACGCACGGCCAGCGTAGTAAGCAGTTCAATGAAAAGAACGCTCCAGACAATGCCGGCAATGATGAGAAAGATGGTAAAGGCATCATTGCCGTAAACAAAGGTTTCGTAGACAGATACCGTAAACATGAACAGGAAATAGTACGCAACGGCAACAATCTCCAAGGGAAGTCGGTCAAAGCCCCGGAGATAAATGCCCTCCGTGCCTCGCCGGTGCCCGGCGGCACACAGGAGAAACACGATCAGCAAAAGGGAAAACAGCAGCGTGCCCACAGCCACCCAGATCAGCACGTGCCGGACAGCGATACAGAAATCTGCCAGCGCAAGGGCATAATAAAAGCCGTCCTTGGCGGTAAGATCCTCTTGCAGGTAAGCGGTGATATCCACGATTTCCACCGGTCTGTTGATTGTATCATCGTAAGAATAGTATCCGGTAGAAAACGTATAGCTGTACGGACCGGTTTCATAGTTCTGATACAGGGTTTCCCCGGTTTCCAGTTCTACTGCCTGCACGGAAAGGTTACAGTTTTCCCGTGCGGTCTGTATTTGATAGCTTTTAAGACGAATGTCGTCCCCGTCTCCCTGCAATACCACGTACGCATAATTCTGCAGTACGCTGGAATTCCACTGGAAAACGGATTCCGCGATCTGCTGCCGCAGCCAGATGCCCCGTTCCTAAAAGGGGGAGTTTCCCTCCATAATAAGCACGGCGGCCGCCGATACAAGTGCGGTCAGCATAGACACGATCAGCAGAATCACCGCTATGGCCTTCACTGCTTTGCTGCTTAATACCTTTCTCATCCTTTCACCTCCATTTTGTATCCCTGTCCCCACACCACTTTAATATACCTGGGTTCGGCAGGGTTGATCTCCAGTTTTTCCCGCAAATGGCGGATGTGTACCGCCACGGCGTTTTCCGCGCCGTACGGTTCTTCGCCCCAGACACGGCGATAGATCTCCTTCGGGGAAAACACCGTACCCACGTTCTGCATAAGCAGACGCAGTATTTCATATTCCCGGGGCGTGAGAGCCACCGGTTCCCCGTCCAGCGTCACCGCTTTGGCGTCGTCATCCAGCAGAATACCACCGGCAGATAAGGCGTGAGGCTTTACCTGCCCGCCGCCCAGATTCAGATACCGGCGGAGCTGGGAACGGACTCTTGCCAAAAGCTCCACCGGATTGAACGGTTTGGTTACGTAATCGTCCGCCCCTACGTTCAGCCCCAGCACTTTATCCGTATCCTCGGATTTTGCCGTCAGCAGAATCACCGGCACGTTGGAAAATTCCCGCACCTTCGTCATCGCGGTGATACCGTCCATCCCCGGCATCATGATATCCATAAGTACCATGTGTACGTCCTCGCGAGATGCAATCTGCAAAGCCTCCCCGCCGTCTTTCGCCTCAAAAACGGTATACCCGTCCGACTGCAGATAGATGCGGAGGGCGGAACGAATATCCTTCTCATGGTCACAGATCAGTATGTTGTACATAGTGCTCCCTCCTTTTATGATAGATCGGTTACCACTTCACCTTACAGCAGAAGGAAGCAAGGGAAATTGGAATATAAGTAAGCATAAATAACGGAAACGTCACCGTATAGAAGATCTTTTTCCCCCTGGAAAGCGGAACACGGCGGTGCTCCGAAAGCATGGTGGCGGCACCCAGAAGAAAAAACGTGCCCCACATCATTCCCACCGTACGAACAAGGGAAGTCGGATCGTAGCCATGTCGTTCTGTGAGCCAA
>JAZQDY010000083.1:0-7191 GCA_045547015.1 Eubacteriales bacterium
GTTTTCTGCAACGGAACCGGGGATGCAGAATGCCTGCAGACCGATACCGATAGCGGCAGCGGCGTCGGAAGCCTTGGTGCAACCCTTCTTGATGGCGATGGCGGCGCCTACCACGTAGGCCCACTTGGCGTTCTCAAAGCAGATGGGCTGGGTCTCTTCTACGATCTTATAGGGATCGATGCCTTTAGCATCGCAGATTTCCTTACATTCGTCAATGGAGGAAATGCCGTACTCTTTCAGACAAGCGAGGATTTTCGCCTCACGTCTCTCGTATCCTTCAAACTTAGCCATTATACTTTCCTCCTTTTAATTATTCCTTGCGGGGGTCGATATACTTAACCGCATCAGCGAAGCGGCCGTATGTACCCTTGGATTTTTCATATGCTTCGTTAGGCTCCATGCCCTTCTTGATGAGGTCGGTCATCTTGCCCAGAGAAACGAATTCATAACCGATTACCTGGTTGTCTTCGTCCAGCGCCATTCTGGTACAGTAGCCTTCGGTCATCTCCAGATAACGCACGCCCTTGGCCTTGGTGCCGTACATGGTACCAACCATGGAACGCTCGCCCTTACCCAGGTCTTCCATGCCGGCGCCGATTACAAGACCGCCTTCGGAGAAAGCAGACTGGCTGCGGCCGTATACGATCTGCAAAAACAGCTCACGCATAGCGGTATTGATGGCATCGCACACAAGGTCGGTGTTGAGTGCTTCCAGAAGGGTCTTGCCGGGGAGGATCTCAGCCGCCATAGCAGCGGAGTGGGTCATACCGGAGCAGCCGATGGTCTCAACGAGAGCCTCTTCGATGATGCCGTCCTTCACGTTCAGGGAAAGCTTGCAGGCACCCTGCTGCGGTGCACACCAGCCCACACCGTGGGTGTATGCGGAGATGTCGGTGATCTGCTTTGCCTGTACCCATTTGCCTTCTTCCGGGATCGGTGCGGGACCGTGCTTGGGTCCTTTGGCAACGCAGCACATGTTTTCTACTTCGTGGGAATAAACGAGTTCGCCCATAGAAATATACTCCTTTATAAAATAATCACGTTTGCCGCGGCAATTTTCCTTTTCGTGAAAATGCCCGTACACAAATATTATACCGCATATCGTGCCATAAATCAAGAAAGAATTGCGAAAAAACGCGAATCGGACGTAAAAATCTTACAGGGCACGGCCGTGTATTTTGGAGAAAAGCAATAAAGCGTCTGTTTTCTGCAAATGCAAAGAATTTCTTTTATTTAGGCATTTGAGGAAAATGAATATATCTCCGCAGGAACGGGAACAATACCGGAAAAAGAACGGAGGTACAGGAAAATGACGGAGGAGCAAAAGCAGAATTCCGCCGCACCCGCAGATGGCGGAGAGAACGAAAACGGCACGGGCACAGATAAACTGGAATCCATTATGAAAAGCGGATCGGTGGTGGCCCAGAAGGACGGCGATACGATTCACTGCCTGACGGTAATCGGGCAGATTGAGGGGCATTATCTTTTGCCCACGGAGCAGAAGACCACCAAGTACGAGCATCTGATACCCCTGCTTGTTTCCATCGAGCAGAGTGATGAAATTGACGGGGTGCTGATCGTGCTCAATACCATGGGCGGGGACGTGGAGGCGGGACTGGCGCTGGCTGAGATGGTGGCCAGCATGAAAAAGCCTACGGTATCCCTGGTGCTGGGGGGTGGCCATTCCATCGGCGTACCCTTGGCTGTATCGGCAAAGGAGTCGTTTATTGTGCCGTCAGCTACCATGACGATCCATCCCGTCCGGATGAGCGGGACGGTGGTGGGCGTTCCCCAGACATACTATTATTTCGAACGGATGCAGGACAGAATCATCCGGTTTATTACGGAGCATTCCCGGGTGTCGGAGGAGGAATTCCGCCGGCTGCTTCTCCGCACGGATGAGATCGCCACTGACGTGGGGTCTATTGTGGACGGAAAAAAAGCGGTGGAGATCGGACTGATCGGCGGCGTGGGCGGCCTGTCCGACGCGCTGGCGGCACTCCGCCGGCAGATCGCAGAAAATAAGAAATAGAAAAACGGGCACAGTCTTAAAAGGCTGTGTCCGTTTTTCTGTTACCAGTATTCCCGATCCAAGGATCGCATCTGAATGGCTTCCGCCACGTGAGCGGCAGTGATCGTCTCGCTTTCCGAAAGATCCGCAATAGTACGTGCCACCCGCAGCAGGCGGTCGTATCCCCGGGCGGAAAGCCCCAGTTTTTCGATAGCCATTTTCATTACGTTTTGCCCGGCTTCGTCCAGCAGGCAAGTGTCCCTTGTCTGGGCGGCAGTTAGTGCTCCGTTGGGAACGGCGCCGCCTTCGGAAAAACGGCGGGAGGAAAATGCCCGTGCTGCGATCACTCGTTCCCGGATTGCCTCGGAGGGCTCACCCGGCGCGGTGGTACTCAGCTCCTCAAAGGAAAGGCTGGGTACGGTGATGTGAATATCAATGCGGTCCAGAAGAGGACCGGAGATTTTGGAGAGATACTTTTTTCGCATTTCCGGCGTGCAGGTGCATTTTTGCCGGCTGCTGCCGTAGTTGCCGCAGGGGCAGGGATTCATGGCGGTGATGAGAATACTGCGGCAGGGAAAGGTGCACCGGCCGGCGGCACGGGTGACGGTGACTACGCCGTCCTCCAGCGGCTGGCGGAGGCTTTCCGTGACCGTGCGGGGAAATTCCGGCAGTTCGTCCAGAAAGAGAACGCCGTTATGGGAGAGGGCCAGCTCACCCGGCATGGGGATCTTGCCGCCGCCTACCATGGACGGCGCACTCATGGTATGATGGGGCGAGCGGAACGGACGCTGGGTAATGAGACCGTCGCCCTCGCTCAGCTCTCCCGCCACGGAATGGATTTTTGTAATCTCCACCGATTCCGCAAAGGTCAGCGGCGGCAGAATGGAGGGGAATCGCTTTGCCAGCATGGATTTACCCGTGCCTGGCGGGCCGATCAGCAGTATGTTATGGGCGCCGGCCGCGGCGATTTCGAGAGCGCGCTTTACTTTCATCTGTCCTTTTACGTCGGAAAAGTTCTCGCCCCTCGATGCCGTATCAAAATCCGGTACGGCGGACTGTACGGGGGAGAGGGATTCCGTGCCCTTCAGATGATCGATAAGGGCGCCCACTGACGGGACGGCGTATACGGTGATGCCCGGTACGGCGGCCGCCTCCTGGGCATTTTCCGTCGGAACGAACAACTCTTTTATTCCCGCCTCTTTGGCGGCGAGGGTCATGTTCAGAACGCCCCGCAGACGGCAGATCTTTCCGCTGAGGGAGAGCTCGCCGAGAAAGCATTTGTCTTTCAGATTCATCGAAGGATCGATTACGCCGCCGCACTGCAGGATTGCAGTCAGCATGGCAAGATCCAGGGAGGAGCCCTCTTTGCGCTTGTCTGCCGGTGCCAGATTCAGAATCAGTTCCAATTCCGGAAAGGGGATACCGGTGTTGACGGATGCTGCGCGGATCCGCTCTTTGGCCTCCCGTACCGCCATGTCGGCAAGTCCCACGATATTCAGTGCCGGCAGATTTCTTTGCCCGCTGCATTCCACGGTGACCACGAATCCGTCGAGCCCGGTCAGTCCGGCGCTGTAAGTGACTGAAAGCATATATTCAGCCTCCTGTAATAAAACTGTCTGTAAAAATTTTAACACAAAATTCAAACTATGACAATACCGTATCACAAAGAAAACAGTATAATGAATAAAAAACACTGTTAGGAGAAAGACTGTATGAAAAGCAAAGCGGAATTTTCCGTCCGTATCGACGAAGAACTGTATAAGAAGCTGATCGCCGTGGCCGAGGCGGAGGGGCGCAGTGTGAATAATCATATGCTCCACCTGATCCGTACAAACATCGCCTATCACGAGCGGGCCAAGGGCAAACTGGACATATCGAAAGTGGTTCTGCCCGACGAGCAGACGTGACGGAGGCGGCTATGCATATAAATCGCATTACTGCCGGGCCGGATGAAATTCGTTTTGTACCGGACGAACCCGTAACCGACCATCGGGTGCGCGTATCCCTTTTTCCTGCCGCCGTGGGGGAGGAGGGAGAGGTTTGTTCCATCACTGTAACGGTGAGCGGAGACAGCTTTTCCATTCCGCGCCGCCTGTCCGGAAAGGATGGGCTTACCTGCCGCTGTGTGCTGTCGGATGCTTCCGGGGAGGTGACCGGTAAAAAGTACGTGGAACGGATAGACGGCGCGCCTGAACCGCCTGTACGGAATCCCGGCGGCAAAGGAGTGACGGTTACTGTGCCGGAGGACGTGCCCGCCGTAATCGAACGGGGCGCGTCCCGGGCAGCGGTATTTGTAAACCTTGCGGATTTTCTGATGCTGTACCCGGCAGGGGAAAATACGCTCTGTTACCGGTTGGAGGGCAAAGAGTATTATATCCGCAAAGAGATTGCGGAATATACGGACAGGTGTATCCGACCGCTGACCGAGGCGGGGATTCCGGTAACGCTTACGCTTCTGAACGCCCGGGAATGGCTGTGCACGGCCGGGGAACGTCTTTGGAATACGGTACGACATCCCGGGGCGGACGAGGACGCCGAGTACGCCCTGTTTGATACGGTGCGCGGGACAGGATGCGGCTATTTTGGCGCGTTTGTTTCGTTCCTTGCGGAGCGATACCACCCCTATGGCATGGTGATCGGCTGCGATGTGAATACGGCGGCGGAAAATGCCGCAGCCGGTGAGATGCCGCTCACATCCTTTGCAGAATCCTACGTTACCGCTTTGCGGGTGGCGTATCAGTACGCCGCACCGCACGGCGTGCGGATCTATGCCGCTGTAGATTCGCATTTTGAAGCGCGTGCCGGCGAAGAGGGGCACACGTATGCCGGACGGGATCTGCTTTCCGCCCTTGCCGGATTCTGCCTTCTGGAGGGCGAGGTGCCCTTTGGCGTTGCCGCTCATCCCGGTGGCGGGGCGGCCGCTTTCGCCCGGATGCTCACGGATTTTCTTGCCCGTCCGGAGATGCTTTCGGACGGCGCACCGCGCCCAGTGATTCTTCTCGAAGCGGCTACGGACGAACCGCTGCCGGATACGGTGGACGGCGTATTCGCCCCGGCGGAGGGATAACAGAAAGTGCTGTTTTATAAACGGATATCCTTGGTGGAGTAATTCTCATAACAACAAATTCTCACAGACTACTCGAACGGTTTGTGGGAATTTTATTTTCCGGAAGAAAAAACGGCTAAAGAAAAGGCTCCCTTGTGTAAAGGGAGCTGTCAGCCTTTGGGCTGACTGAGGGATTGTTGCACAAGAATATCAATATATTCACAGACACCTCGAAAATTTTTATGTATTTCTGCGTTCGGTATTCTTATTACAGATAAGCCGTATTTTTGAGGAAAGCAGTTCTTTCTTCATCATATCGCTTTCCCCCGTTGGTGTAATGCCCGAACCGTCAAGTTCAATTTGCATTACAATCCCTCCGGCACGACGACTTTCGACTTCGTCGAAGTCGTCGTGCCACCTCCCTTTGCACAAGGGAGGCTAACGTACCCGGTCACGTTGTTTTTTGTGATATATACAATTCAGAAATAAAACGCCTTGGGATACCGCCGTAGGCAGCTTCCAGGTCTTTCAGCTCTTTGTGGCAAGCCTGTTTCTTTTCAGCAGTATTCCGGATAAACACGTTTCCGGTCATAAAATATCCAAAATATTCGTCTGCTGTGAAACAGTGCTGCCATTCGATCTGCATTACTTCTGGACGGGAAAAGTACCCGCTGTTCTCAATATCGGCGGAAATGCTCTCCACACGCTTTGGGTATGCCTCTTTTTGCATAACTGCCGTGTATGCACCATATTTGCTGATAATATCAGACACTTTGCGGTCAATTTCTGAATCGTCAATCATTTCGATGTTCCAGAAGGGCATTAAAAAGCCATTCCTTTTCAGACAGTGTGCACATAATGCATACGCATCCGGCTTTTTTACCCAGTGAAAAGCCTGTGCGGAAATGACGGCATCAAAGTGGGAGGCAGGCAAAGGACAATCTTCAAACAGAGATACAACAAAGTTAACTTTTTTATCTTTAAATCGGTTCATTCCCTTTTCTGCCAGATCTTTGCCCGGTTCGATGCACAGCAGTTCAAATCCGTAATCCACAAATTGTGCAGTTGCTTTTCCGCTTCCGGCACCTATTTCAAGAATACGGGAGGACGGGACAAGTTGAGCCTTTTGAATAATGCTTTTGATTATTTCACGTGGGTAATCGGGACGATACTGATCGTAGTAGTCGGCCATTTCATTAAACGCTATGTTGTCTTTCATGGGAAATCACCTGTTTTCCTTCCAGTACTTCTTCACGCCCTCTGCCACCCGGTTGTAATCGTTGGTGAGCACCGTGTCAATTCCCATTTTCAGATACCGTACTGCCTCCTCCGGATCGTCTGCCCAGAATATATTGCATAGGATGCCGTTTTCGTGGGCCTTGTCCACAGTTGCCTGATTGAAATAGGGTTTGAACAGCTGGATTTTTGTGCATCCGGTTTCCAGCGCCCGATCCACAAAATGCTCCGGGCAGTCCTTGTCTGCAAAATTAAAGATACAGCACCGCTCAATATCCGGGGCCTCCTCCGCCAGTGCTTTGAGGAGGGAGGGGCTGAGGGTGGCGAAATACACGTATTTCCGCGCGTCGTATTTATCGATCAGCGAGACGATCTGCTTTGCGTACTCCTTGTCGGCGGGAAAATAGCGGCGGGCGTCCTCCTCCACTTCCTCCGGGGTTTTGATGTGGATGTTCATGATGACCTGCCCGGCAAACTTTTTCAGAATCTCCTCAAGGGTCAGAATCCGCAGTCCTCGATACGGCTCGCTGTGCTTTGCCCCGAAATCATACCGGAGCAATTCCTCATACGTGTGATCGTACACAAAGCCTGTACCGTCTGATACCCGGTCAATCCGGTTGTCGTGGATGGAGACGATCTTGCCGTCCTTGGTGGGCCATATGTCAAATTCGATCTCCTCCGCACCCAGCGCAATGGCGGCACCGAAGGCGGGCAGGCTGTTTTCCGGGGCGACGGTGTTGAATCCCCGATGGGCACAGAGCCGGGGGTAGGGCATGAGACGGTTGTGCTTTACCATGGCACTGCCGGCGTTGCGGTACTTCCACGGGCGGCGTCCCTTTTCGGTATATTCGTAATGGGCCGAGGGAGGATTGCCGTAGCCGGCGGGCTTATAATACTT
>JAZQDY010000084.1:0-23640 GCA_045547015.1 Eubacteriales bacterium
CGATCATTCTTTACAACGTGCCGTCCCGTACCGGCGTGAATATTCCGCTGAAGGTGTATAAGGAACTGGCAAAGCACGAGCGGATCGTAGCTACCAAGGAAGCCTCCGGCAACCTCAGTGCTATTGCAGAGCTGCGTGCAGAGCTTGCCGATTCCCTTGCCGTGTACAGCGGCAACGACGACCAGATCGTTCCGATCATGTCTCTGGGCGGCAGCGGCGTTATCTCCGTTCTGTCCAACGTAATGCCCAAGGAAACCCACGATATGTGCCGGTACTGCCTCAGTGGCGATTACAAATCCGCCGCTGATCTGCAGCTCAGACTGCTCCGGCTGATTAACGCTCTGTTTATCGAGGTCAATCCGATCCCGGTAAAGACTGCGTGCGGTATGATGGGCCTTTGCGCAGAGGATATGCGCCTCCCGCTTTGCGAGATGGAGGATGCTAACCGTGCGGTGCTTTCTGAGGCCATGAAGCAGGCCGGTCTTATCTGATCTTATATTACAGTAAGGAAATACGGCGGTTTTTCTATACCGCCGGGGAAAATACAGGATGAAAAATATACTTATTTCCGGGTGCGGCGGCCGTCTTGGCCGTGCCATCGCAGAGCGGATCGGCGCGCAGGACGACTGCGCCATTGCCGCAGGGGTTGAGGTGAACGCCATCACGGCGTCCTATCCCGTATATGTCGCTCCCGAAGCTGTCACCGAGCGTGCGGACGTGATTATCGACTGCTCCCACCACACGGCGGTTATTCCGCTTCTGGATTATGCGAAAGCCAATCATATTCCCGCCGTGATCTGTACGACGGGGCATACGGAGGAAGAAATCGACGCCATAAAAGCGGCTGCCGAAGTGATTCCCGTGATGTATTCCCGGAATATGTCTCTCGGTATCAATCTGCTTCTTGATCTGGTGAAGCGGACGACAGCGGCTTTAGGGCTGGATTATAATATCGAAATCGTGGAACAGCATCACAATAAAAAGCTGGATGCACCCAGCGGTACGGCACTGATGCTGGCGGATGCGGCAAAATCTGTCCGTGAGGACAGCGAATACGTGTACGACCGCCACGCGGTGCGTCGTGAGCGCGGAGAGACGGAAATCGGCATCCACAGCGTGCGCGGCGGTACTATCGTCGGCGAGCACGAGGTGATCTTTGCCGGTCCGGATGAGGTGATCCGCCTGTCTCACAGTGCGTACAGCCGGGACGTATTTGCTACCGGTGCCGTCCGTGCCGCATTGTATCTTGCGGACGTAAAACGTCCGGGACTCTACACCATGTCCGATATGATCGCGGACGGTAATTCGTAAAACGGAGAGGAAACTATGTTCAAAACAGGACTTGTATCCGTAACCTTCCGGAATCTGACGCCGGCGGTGATTACCGATCTTGCCGCCGAGGCAATGCTTTGCGGCATAGAGTGGGGGGCAGATGTGCACGCGCGTCCCGAGGATCTCAAAAACGCCGCCGCCGTGGGTGCGTATACCCGTGAAAAGGGTCTTTCGAATATTTCTTACGGCTCGTACTATTACGCCGGCTATTCGGAAGAGAATTTCAGCGATCTGATCGCCAGTGCCAAAGCACTGGGGGCGCCGAACATCCGTGTGTGGGCAGGAAAAAAGGGAAGTGCCGAGGAGGAGGACCGCTGTAAGGTGGTGGACTCTCTCCGCAGGATTACCGAAGAGGCGGCTCGGGAGAGTCTCACCGTTTCTCTGGAATTTCATCGGAGAACGCTTACCGATACGCCCGATTCCGCCCGCCGTCTGATGGAGGAGGTGGCAAACGAAAACCTGCGGCTGTACTGGCAGCCCAATCAGGATATGGATGCCGCTTATAACGTCCAGTCTATCCGTACGGTGCTTCCGTATATTTCGAATGTGCATGTTTTTGCCTGGGAGGGCTCACAGAAGTTCCCTCTGATCCACGGGGAAAAGGATTGGCGGCAGTATCTGGATGCGCTTTCTGCATCCGGCAGAGAGCACGCACTGCTTTTGGAATTCGTGTGCGGCGGAACGGAGGAGCAGTTCCTCAGAGATGCGGAAACGCTGAAAGGCTGGCTGTAAAAAACAAAATCAATGGGGCTGTCGCATGTAGATGTGACAGCCCCAAATTTTTGCGGCAGAAACGCAAAAATTTGAAATTCCGTAGGAATATGCTGCGAGATTTCCCGATTTTTTGCCCGAAACGGGCAAAAATGACCGCCGTATCGGACAAGGGAAAGCTCGCGGAGGTGCTGCACTCTCAAATGCAACACCTTCATTTTTGTATGCCGGTTTACCGCTTGATCTCGGTGAAACCGATCTTGCGGCGCACCTTGGACATGGTGCGGAGGGTGTCGTGTGCCGCCTCTGCTGCGCCCTTTGCCATAACGGATTCCAGATAGGCTTTGTCTGCCATCAGCCGGTTGAATTCCGCCTGGATGGGGGCAAGCGCATCGGCGCAGGCCTCGCCGACGGCCGCCTTGAAATCGCCGTAGCCCTTGCCGTCGAATTCCCGCTCGATCTCTTCCATTCTTTTGCCGGCAAACGCGCCGTAAATGGACATGAGGTTTTCGATGGCCGCCTTGCCTTCGCCTCTTCTCACTTCACAGCCGGAGTCGGTGACGGCACGCTTGAATTTTCTAAGGATCACGTCTTTCGGATCCAGAATGCGCACAACGGCGTTTTCATTCTCGTCAGACTTACTCATCTTCTTGGTGGGGTCGGCCAGCGACATAACCCGTGCCGCGGCCTTGGGAATAAATCCTTCGGGCACGACGAACGTGTCGCCGTAAATACCGTTGAACCGCTCGGCAATATCCCGTGCCAGCTCCAGATGCTGTTTCTGGTCACTGCCTACCGGAACAAGCTCCGTCTGATACAGAAGGATATCTGCCGCCATCAATGCCGGATAGGTGAAAAGTCCGGCATTGATGTTGTCGGCGTTTTTCGCACTTTTGTCCTTGAACTGGGTCATGCGGGACAGCTCACCGAACATGGTATAGCAGTCCAGAATCCAGCCAAGCTCCGCGTGGGCGGAAACGTGACTCTGGGCAAAGAGAACATTCTTTTCCGGATCCAGTCCGCACGCCATATACAGCGCCAGTGTCTCATAGGTGCGGCGGCGCAGCTCTGCCGGATTCTGCCGCACGGTGATAGCATGCAGATCTACTACGCAGTAATAGCAGCGATACTGCTCGGAAAAAGACGGGAAATTATGAATGGCGCCCAGATAGTTGCCGATGGTCAGCATACCGGAGGGCTGCACGCCGGAAAATACTACTTTTTTATCCTTATACATATGAGTCAGATCCTTTATACTAAAATCTTCTATACATTATACCGCAACTTTCCGTAATTGTCAATGCGGCGGCGGGCAGAATCTTCATTCTGCCCCGTGAATCGGAAGAATGGCGGCATGGTCATCGGTGTGCGGGGGGTGAGCTGCTTTGGGAATGTAAAAGCGGGGCACGTGTCCGGTAATTTTTTTAAAGCATTTAGAGAAATGGGATGTTTCCGGAAAGCCCACCTGTTCGCCCACTTCGGACACGGTGTACTCGCCGGACAGCAAGAGAGAGACGGCGATCTGCATCCGGTATGTGAGCAAAAACTGATGAAGTGTCTGCCCCGTTTCATTTTTGAAAATCCGGTTCACATAGTTTTTGTGATAGGAGAAGTGCCTGGATACGGATTCGTTGGTGACGGGCTCTGCGAAGTGCTCCTTTACATAAGAGACGATGGCGGCCACTTTGCTTTTTTGAGAAGAATTGCGTTCTTCTTTTTGCATCCGTGCGGCACAGAGAAGAACATCTTTCATAAGGACCCCGCACCGTTCGCTGCAGTAAACCGCTTTGCGGTTGTATTCCTCGATGATCTCTTCGAAAGTTCCTTTTTTATAAAATTCCGGAAAATACAGAACATCAAAAAATTTGTCTGCCTCGCCCGGCAGATGCGGCTCCAGACACATTTCGGGACGAAAATCGTCGGATTTTACGAACGGGATAGGGGCGCCCATGTTTTCCTCCCGGCACAGAAAATCAAAATTGTAAGCAAACAGCACCATTCCGTCGGCGGGGGAGGTATTGTAATACGGTACGCCGCTTCGGATGAAGAGGAATGCGCCGGGCTTCATGGAATAGGCACGGTTTCGTACGGTGATTTCTCCTGCGCCTTCCGTGCAGTAAAAAATACGGTGATCCAGGGCTGTTACCGACTGCCGCTGAAGCGGTTTTGTGTGTACTCTGGCAAACCGTACGTAAGGATTGATCTGCAGCAATGTTTCATCTCTCCAATATCTTTGTTTTTTACAAAAAAAGATTTGTTTTTCGTATGTATTGTAACACAAATCTTTGCTATAATCAAGAAAAAACAAAAGGAAAGAAGAAAATTATGATTGAACGTGTATATCCGCGCCGTGCGCGCATTGCTGTTTTTTGTGTAGGTCACGCTACGTACTGGGATCAGTTCGACGGACTGCTTGACAGCCTTCTGGCATATCATACCCGGCTGATCGAAAAAATCCGTGAAAATGAAGTGGAACTTGTGGATTTCGGCATGATCGACAGCAGTGAGAAAGCGTATGACGCTGTACAAAAAATCAAGGGTGTAAATCCCGATCTGATCTTCTGCAACATGATTACCTATGCTACCTCCTCTGTGGCGGCGCCTATTCTTCGGGAAAAGATTGCGCCTGTTGTTCTTCTGGCACTCCAGCCGCAGTATTCACTGGATTATACGAAGGCATCCACCTATTTGCAGCTGCAGAACGATAACATCTGTTCCGTGCCTGAATTTACCGGTGTTGCCATTCGGCTGGGCAATCCCATTACCGATGCGGTGATCGGAACGCTGGAGGGGGACAGTGCGGCAGAGGCCGAGATCCGTGAATGGTGCGAGATCGCCAAGGCGCTGCACGCTCTGCGGGGCGCCCGTATCGGTCTCATGGGACACGTGTTGGAATCCATGTATGATATGCACGCCGATCCTACCGCTATCTCGGCGGCGTTCGGTCTGCATGTGCCGCTGCTGGAAATGGATGATCTTGCCGCTATCCGCGAGACGGTGACGGAGGAGGAGATCGAAGCCAAAAAGGCGTTTATCCTTAAAGAGTTCGATACGCCCGATCCCAAATCCGATCCGGTCACGGAAAAACTGACGGAGGAAGATCTCACCAATGCGGCAAAGACTGCCTGCGCTCTTGACCGCTTTGTGAAAAAGCATCGCCTGAACGGTCTGGCGTATTATTACGAGGGGATAGAGGGAAGCAATACCCGCCTCACTGCCACCACGCTCATCGCAGGCAATTCCATCCTTGCCGCCCAGGGATTTCCTATGTGCGGTGAGTACGATCTGAAAACCTGTATTGCTATGTATATCATGGATCAGCTTGATATGGGCGGCAGCTTTGCGGAACTGCATCCCTTCGATTTCAACGAAAACTTTATTCTCATCGGACACGACGGTCCTCATCATCTGCGTATCGCCGAGGGCAAGCCGGTGCTCCGCAGCCTGAAGAAGTATCACGGCAAGCCGGGGCGGGGGGCCTCCGTGGAGTTCAAGATCAAGGAAGGTCCCATTACTATGCTGGGTATTACCACGGACGCAAACGGCAAATGTAAGTTCGTCATCGGTGAGGGCGAATCCAAAAAAGGACCCATTCCGCCGACTGGCAACACCAACACCAGAGCATATTTTGCACCCGATACGAAAACGTTTATTAAGAAATGGTGTATGGAAGGACCGACGCATCACTTTGCCCTGGGTATCGGACACCGGGCAGAAACATTAAAAAAGATCGCGGACGTGTTGGGCATTCCGGCTGTTATCGTGAGGTAAGCGTATGAAACGGGACCTCTTTGTATTTGCGGGGCAGTCCAATATGATGGGCGCCGGCGTGTATCCGCCGAAAGTAACGTGTACTGTAAAAGATTCGTTCGAGTATAAGCATAAGCCCCGCCGCCTGGGCGAGGAGAAAGGGAAGTTTGTTCCCGCCGCCTATCCCACCGGTGAGTTTTCTTACGCGGATCTCACCGCCGCCTACGCCCCCGGACGTGTGAACGAGCGGGGGGAGAGTGATCTTGCCGCATACAGCAAGAATACCTATTTCTGCCCCGCTACGTCTTCACTGAACTCGGATTTGGAGAAGACCCAGTTTCCCTTTGATTCTTTTTCGGAGGCCACCGCATCGATGGGGGCATCCCTGCCGCTGTTTCTTGCCGGGGAATGGGAGAAAAAAAGCGGTGTCTGTGCCTATGCTCATATCGCTAAAGGCGGCGTCTGCATTTCCCATTATCTGAATGATGAAATGGCTCGGGAATATACGAAACGGATACGCACGTACAATGATGCAAACGGAACGGATTTTCCGGCGGAAATTCCCGCCCGCCAGCGAATGCCGGGTGCCGCCGATTACTGCTTCCAAAAATGCAGGGATTTCTTTGCGGATGCCGAGGACGTATTTCCGGAATCCCTTTCCGGTGTGCGCGGATTCTTCTGGCTCCAGGGCGAGGGCGATGCCGGCTCCCATCCCGTGGAATACGGCACGAAGATGGACGTTCTGTGGGAGAAACTGAAAGAGATCGGCTTTACCCACTTCTTCTGCATCCGCGTGGATTATTTCGGCAATCCGAAAATCGTACAAGTCATGAAAGCTCAGGAGGATTTTTCCCATCGGTACGCCGATGCGTATATGCTGACCCGTGCTGCCTCCTATTTCCCCTACGCCGGGCGGGATGAGTCGGAATGGTTTTTGGAGACACCGGCGGACGAATATCAGAATTGCCGGGACAGCTTTTTCGGCTTTACCAATCAGCATATCAATGAAAAGGGATTCATCACCATTGCCCGTCACGCCGCGGACAATCTGTACCGGGTGCTGAAAGAGGGAAAAGAACCGATCCTTGAGCCGGAACTTATCCGGGATATGCTTCCGTAAATATTCCACCAACAGGAACACGTAAGGAGAAGAAAAATGTATAACATCAAATTGGAAAATTACGTTCCCAAACCGGTGCCTGCCACCTCGGACCGCATCGTGGCGGCTCACTATTATCCCGCATGGAAAAAAGGTGCCGCCGGTCTGCACGACTCCTTCAACGATCTGCACGGATTCCCGAAGCGTACGCCCCTTGCGGGATACTACGACGAGGAGAATCCCCAGTACTGCGATTGGGAGATTAAATGGGCACTGGAGCACGGTATCAACTGCTTTATTCACTGCTGGTACAGAAAGCCCGATAATATGGGCAAGCCGGTAACGGTGGCGGATCTTCGCTGTGCACACGGTCTCCACGAGGCACTGTTCAACGCCCGGTACGGCAATATGATGAAGTTTGCCATCATGTTTGAGAACAGTCCCCGCTGGGGAACTACGGATTCCAAGGATATTGTGGAAAACCTCATGCCCTTCTGGTGCGAAAACTATTTCAGCCGGGAGAATTATCTTGTTATCGACAACAAGCCGGTGCTGTTTATCTTCGGTGCCGGACGGCTGGAGGAGGTCTGGCCCGATCCCAAGGACCAGGCAGCGGCCTTTGTCGCCTGCCGGGAATACGCAAAGGCGCAGGGATTTGACGGCATGATCTTCGGTGTGTGCAATACCGGAATTCCTGCGGAGCGATACGATACGTTCATGACCCGCGGCTATGATTTCGGCTTTGGCTACACTACGCTTTACAGACCGCAGGACAACTATCCGCCGGAGGCGGAGGTCGTCGACGGGCAGTGCACGAAATTTGAAGAGCGTCTTGCAGCAGATCCCATGCGGTTTTTGCCTACGGCCAGCTGCTTCTGGGATGCATCCCCCCGGCACAGCAAGCACTGGATCGATCTGGGATACACCTTCCATCTGACGAAGACCTGGTATGCTACCCCGGACGGATTCCGCACGGTGCTTCGCCGGATGAAGGAGACGACGGATGCTTTGCCGGACGGTGCGTGGGGAAAACGGATCTTCATGATCGATAACTGGAACGAGTGGGACGAGGGGCATTTTATCGCGCCCAGCCACGAGTTTGGCTTCCGCTATCTGCAGGCGGTTCGTGAGGAGCTGACCTTCCGGGATAACCTGCCCGATTATCGCATGCCCCAGGATCTGGGACTTTCCGAAGGGTTGAACAAATCCTTCCCGGCGCCGGATCTTCGGGAGATCTGCAAAGAGAAATTCGATGTGGAGTGAAAAAACGCTGCATAAAGCATCTGCAAAATGAGCGGAGAAATACGAACACCACCAAGGAAATTTCTTTGGTGGTGTTTTTGTTGGCAGGAACTTATGAAAAACTCCCTCTGGGAGGGAGCTGTCAGCGAAGCTGACTGAGGGAGAGCGCGTTACTGCGTGGTCAATATAAACCCCAAGTGACGCAGGCTCCTTCCACCGCTAACGCAGTCCCCCTTCCTCCCGGAGGAAGGCTTTTGTGCACTGTTTCTCTGCGGATAGTGGGGTTGAGTTTCTGCTCGCTCCGTGTGGACTGTCACGCACTATGCCTTCCCGAGACGTGAGCGTCGGGGAAGCAGGAAATACAATCCAAGGATTGATTGGATTTGAGACAACGAATTGATAATTGTTTTGCTTCAAATATGTGCTATAATATAATCACACCGGTGAAATATATTTTGGAGGTGCTTATATGCAGCTGGATTTAGGACAAAAAATACGAGAACTGCGTCGGCGAGACGGACGCACACAGGAAGCACTTGCTGAAGCTATTGGTGTTACATCGCAGGCTGTTTCACGATGGGAGGCCAATGGAGGTTATCCCGATATGGAAATGATTCCATCTATAGCAAATTATTTTGGCATTTCAATTGACGAATTGTTTGGATACCATAATGACAGAGAAAATAAAATCGATATGATTATTAATAAGATCAAGTCATTTGGTATTCAGTCCCGGGGTGATGATGAATGGGTAGACGAGTGCCTTGCCATTCTACGAGAAGGACTTGCGGAATTTCCGCAAAATGAAAGACTACTTCTTACTCTTGCGGATACGCTTTCCGAAGCTGGGTGGAGACGCCATAAGGAATGGCTTTATTATGATGATGAAGGGTTTATTCAGCATAATTATGATGTTCACAAGTCGAATGAATATTGGGCAGAATCAATGAAGCTTTGCGAGTATCTTGTTAACAATGCCGCCGATAACTCAACGGTTACAAGGGCAATTCACATTCTTGTTTTGCTTTACAGAAATATAGGAGAGAATGACAAAGCAATTGCATATGCTCAGAAAATGCCCGAACTTAAAAACTGCAGAGAAATATTGCTTTCTTCCGCTTCCGATGGCAAAGAAGAAGCAAAATACATTGGAGATTTTCTTTTGAAAACAGCAAGTCAGTTCGCTCAACAACTCGTCTATGGTTTGATTGCCAACAAGCATCATTTTGAAAGTGACATGCCAATCGAAAAGATCAAAGGCGCGATTTCTCTCTTTTATTTGATTTGCGATGACGGTAATATGGGACAATACCATGGCGATCTTATCGAACTATATCTTTATCTTTCAAGAGTTCAATGGGATCGCGGATATCACGATGATGCCTTTGTATCACTGAACGAAAGCTTGAAGCACGCAAGAGCTTTGGAGAAAGTATGCAATGGGAAAGAGTATTGTTTTACTGCACCGCTTGTTTCATATGTCAAACATGAAACAAGGCTATCCGAATCGATTGCGAAAGCGTTACCGACAGATTGGCCTATGTGGTGCAATCCCGATTATAGTCAAGTGGAAAGAGAAATCAAAGCAGACCCTCGATGGGATGAATGGGTAGCTAAAACGCAAGAATAATCTCTCGCCCCGCCTCGTGCGGGGCTTTTCTTTGCTTTTAGCCTATCAAAAAACCACCACGATTTTCGTGGTGGCTCATTTCAAATTTATCGCTGATTTTGCAGATGTTTTATGCAGCGTTTTTTATTTGAGAATATTACAGAATCAACTCGGTCAGTGCGTACAGGACGGACGGGCAGAGCAGACAGCCGAGACCGGTGTAGAACGTGGCTGTCATGGCACCGTAGGGTACGAGCGCCGGATCCGTGGCTGCCAAGCCTGCACTGGTGCCGCTGGTGGTGCCCATGAGACCGCCGAAAATCATGGCGGCACGGGGCGTGGTCAAACCGACTTTCTTTGCTACAATGGGCGTCATAATCATTACGGCAACGGATTTAATGACGCCGGCCGCAATGGAGAGGGTGACCGCCTCGGCAGATGCACCCAGCGCCTCACCGGTAACGGGACCGACAACGAACGTTACCGCACCGGCACCGATGGTTGCCACGTCTTTTGCATCGGTATATCCGAAAGCATAGGCGACGATGCCGCCTACTATAAAAGAGGAAACGATACCGAGGAAAAGCGCCGCAATGGCTACAACGCCGCACTTTTTGATTTCGGAGATCTTCGCGCCGAAGGCGGTGGAAACGATGGTGAAATCACGGAACATGGAGCTGCCGAGGAAACCAACGCCGGTAAATACAGCAACGTCCGCCAACCCCTTCGTGTATTTGACACCTTCCTCCGGGGCAAGGCTGGCATTCATGACAGCACCGCTTATGTATGCCAGGATGAGACCGATGAAAATGGCGATGGCAGAAGAATGGATTCTGCCCTTCGTAATCTTTTTGGAAATGAAATCAGATACCAGGCAGAGGAGACCGACCACGATAAACGAGGCAATGAACGAGTTTTTCGTACAAAATGTTACGATAATATCAAGAATCTGATTCATTTCTCCGTCTCCTTTCCGGCTTTCTTCGCTTCAATCTTTCCGGCCAGCGTGTTCAAGAGAACAAGGCAGACGAATGCGGCGACTACCACCGCCAGACCGGCGACCAGTGCAACAACACCGCCGGAGAGCGCACTGTATACGTTCTGCGAAGCGGACATAGCGATAATCACGGGCAGGAACATGGCAGACCAGAACTGGATGCCTTTTTCCCAGCCTGCGGGCAGAAGATTTGTGATCTTTTTGCAGTTGGTAATGAGAAGCAGCAGAAGCATGGAGAAGCCAACGCCGCCCACGTCTGAATTAATGCCTGTCAAAAGACCGATGATTTCGCCGATCGTAGTACCGAGGAACATACAAGCGGCAAGAATTGCTACACCGTAAATCATGATAGAGACCTTTCTTTAATTGTTGCTTAAAGTGATGCGGGAGTGATTCGCACGCAATATTTTCACCTTGTTTTGGCCGAATTTTCGCGAGCTTTTCCCGTTTTGTGTATAGGGTTACAGTAAAATTTCCATCCCGTCGGTGGTGAGTTCGGCGGGAACGGGAGTAATTTCCTTCTTAAGCGTGACGAAATTGGCACCGTTGATGTTTCCGAGATAATTGCCGTAGTGGTTGATGTAGACCGTCTTGACAGATTTGCTCTTCAGAACGTCGGTATATTCGGTGACGTTGAAATGTGCCGCTTCAAGAATGGCTGCATCCAGGTTGTCAACTGGCGGGAAATCCACACCGGGGCGGCGGAGGTCGCCGGAGCACAGCACGCGTTTCCCTTCGGCTTCAATCAAAAAAGCGTAGGAATCGGGGCAGTGCTGCGTTGCAAACGCAGTAACCTTGAAGTTTCCGTCATCGAAAACGGGACCCTCCCCGACGAGGGCGAGCTTTTGCTCCGGACGGAGTTTCAGGTCGAATGCATCGAGATACTGGTGAACGAGCGCAGCGCATTTTTCATTCGGTAAGTATATCTCGGGATTCGAGTCCGTGTAGAACCATCCCAGCAGACTGAGGAACGGATAGAGTCCGTTAACGTGGTCGGCATGGGGATGGGTGATAAAGACAGCCTTAACCAGATTCGGATGAATACGTCTGTTGGCAAGCTCTATGCTGATGTCGCAGCCGGCGTCAATGAAATAATAACTGCCGCCTACTTCAAAAAGAATAGATGTGCACTTTTTGTGGGCTTCGGGAACGCCGTGGCTTGTGCCGAGAATTGTGATTTTCATAAGGGGCGTCGCCTCCGTGAGATCTTTGAATGCTTATATGGATTTCAGACGGTATTCATATCACATAAAGCGGTATCAACGAGAGCTTTTTCGGGGGGCGTATTATTCCCACTCAATGGTTCCGCTGGGCTTGGGTGTCAGATCGTATAGTACGCGGTTGATTCCCTTCACTTCGCTGGTGATGCGTGCGGTGATTTTTCCGAGAACCGTGTAGGGCACCTCTTCGATGGTGGCGGTCATAGCGTCCACCGTGTTGACCGCACGGAGAATTACCGGCCAGTCATAGGTGCGCTGTCCGTCACGGACGCCTACAGATTTGAATTCCGGCACCACGGTGAAATACTGCCATACCTTGCCGGCAAGACCCGCATTGGCAAATTCCTCCCTGAGGATGGCGTCGGATTCACGAACGGCCTCCAGACGGTCGCGGGTAATGGCGCCGAGACAGCGCACACCCAGTCCGGGGCCCGGGAACGGCTGACGGTATACCATGCTGTCCGGCAGACCCAGAGCCTTGCCGCAGGCACGGACCTCATCCTTGAAGAGCATCTTGAGCGGTTCTACCAGGGCAAACTGCAGATCCTCCGGCAGACCGCCCACGTTATGGTGGCTCTTTACGGCTTTTACCGTCTTGGTTCCGGATTCAATGATATCGGGGTAGATGGTGCCCTGTGCCAGAAATTCGATGTCGTCCAGCTTCCGCGCCTCTTCCTCAAATACACGGATGAATTCCGCGCCGATGATCTTGCGCTTCTGTTCCGGTTCTTCCACGCCGGCCAGCTTGTCGAGGAAGCGGTCAACGGCGTCTACGTATACGAGATTGGCATCCATCTGATCGCGGAATACGGATACTACCTCTTCCGGCTCGCCCTTGCGGAGCAGACCGTGGTTTACGTGCACGCAGGTGAGCTGCTTGCCGATGGCACGGATCAGAAGGGCGGCAACGACGGAGGAATCTACGCCGCCGGAAAGAGCCAGAAGTACTTTCTTATCACCTACCTGCTGACGGATCAGATCCACCTGGTCAGCAATGAAGTTTTCCATATTCCAGTTGGCTTCTGCGTGGCATGTACCGAATACGAAATCGGAGATGGCAGCGGTGCGGGCAGCTTCATCGGCAGGGAAGGGTGCGGTGCCCTTGTGGTCTACTTCGATCACCGGTACGCCAAAGGCGCGTACTTCGTCCGCCACGTCAATTTCCACGCCGTCTACTACGCGATTCACACCGCCGTTCAGAATAATGCCTTTTACGTTGGGGAGCGCCGAAAGTTCCGCTGCCGTGATATCGTGGGGATAGATCTCGCTGTATACGCCCAGTGCACGGATTTCACGGGCAAGACGGGGATTTTCTTCACTACCCAGATCCAGAATAACGATCATATCTTGTTTCATAATAAAGCCTCCTGAAATTTTTAATGAACGCAGCGCGGTGCGTGCGCCCGGCGGTGTTTTTTACTGTATTATTATATCAAAATTTCGCCTGTACTGCAAGAGGAAAGTTGCAGTACAGGCAAATTATTTTGGTGAATTTTCAATTTTTACGGCGACCGTTTTTGTCAAAAATGCCAATGGAAAACGAAAGGCGATGCCGGAACGCATCGCCTTTTCGGAAAGCTTATTTGTGGAAAGAATATTTTGCGGCGCCGGTGGCTTCGTCATAGGATTCCATAGTGAACTGATATCCGGCGGCGTCGGCAAGTACCGACATAACAACGGAGGTGGAATAGCTGTACCACTTGGTCACCTCACGTCCGGTGTCGTGCAGATGCTTTACAGCAGGACAGTAAGCAACGGTAACGGTCAGCGTGTCGTTTTTCAATTCGGTGGTGATCACGTCAAGAGCTTTTTCGTTTTTGTAGGTATCCAGAATCCGTGCCTCGATGGCGGCAAGACCGTCCGTTTCGATAGCGGCAAAGGTGGGCTTATATACGTTTTTGGTATAGCGGGTCAGATAGGCTACCAACTCTTCCTCACCGAAGTTCTCGCCCACGTAGTGGATGCCCATGTTCAGACTGCTGTGGAAATCCCGGTGGAAATATTCATAATCCCCGGGCTTGATATCCAGAACCTCCATGTCGTCACTGGGTTCGATCACACCTTTGAATACTTTTGGATCATAGATACAGCTCCGGCAGCTTGCCTTATCCGTATCCATATGGTTGCGGATCCAGGTCAGCCCCACTTCCTCAAGGGCAGCGCGGTAGTAGTCGCAGTGACCGCAGTAGTTGTGATACGGCTTCAGGCCGATCTCTTTTTCCAGTTCCAGCAGACGGCCTTTGGAGGGGCAGTAGTGCATGACACTGTAAATCCATCCGCCTGATTCGCTCATCCATTTGGTGCAGTGTGCGGCTTCTTCCGTCAGCGTTCCCTCCCAGTAGTTCCAGCAGCCGCGCAAACCGTCCTTTCGGGCAAAGTTGATAAGCGGAATGCCCTTTCCGGTAGGCTCAAACAGATAGGTCCAGAATTTTCTGACCTCGGGCTCACCGTGGTTTTCTTCCAGATAGGAAAAGAGTTCGCTGTAGGAAGGAATAAATTCAGTGCAGGAAATCATGGTATTTCTCCTTTATGCGTGTATGTATATTTTTCCGGCTGTGCTGCCGGAGTAGATCAGATGGATTCGGATTGTTCAAGAAGCTTCAACGCGGCATCCATGAGAATGTCGCCTGTTTCCGGGGGATACAGGGAGCCGAGTGCCTCATAGCCGCCCTCCGCGTGCGCCTGCGGCGTGCAGATATATCCCCGTGCCCAACCGCCCGTGCAGCAGGCAATATACGTCTTTTTAAAGGGTGATCGTTCGTACAGGCGAAGCCCGTATTCCACGAACATTTCCACCGGCAGCCCTACGATGCGGAGATCGTCGATTGCCAGAAGGAAAATCTCAAAGGGGTGGTTGGCGTCCATGCCGTGGACAGTCTCTTCACCAATTTGGGAAAGCGTCAGCATGCCCTCAGCGCCGAACACGGCACATTCCAGCGTACGTATGTGTCCAATCGGCGCGCCCGACTCCCGTGCGTGTTTCAGATTCTCATGTGCCTGTTTGGCTTCGGCAAGTGCCTGCTCGTAGGGAAGAATGCGGCGCTTGGGAGGGTAGATTTCCGTCTGCCATACGCCGATTTTCGGATTTTCATTATAGGTAATTTCTTTCAGCACGCGCAGTGCTTCTTTACCGATGGCGGTGCCCACCCGTTCCGCTTCGCTGAATGTACAGCCGGAGCGGAAATGCCGGGAGGACTGATCGCCTGCCGTGCCGATCTGAAAACCGACGGCAGCGCCCGGATATTCGTTTTTTACGCACCGATAGATGTAGTTGGGATAGTCGCAGGTGATAAGGCGGTTTTCTGCCCCCAAAAACGTGGGATGGAGCGCGTAGCGCACGATTACGCCTTTGGGATTTCCCAAAAGATCCGTAATGGAAAGCACCCACACGGAGGGATCCGCAGGACCGTTTTTGTCCCGGCGGTTGCCGCCCACATTCTGTTCTGCGCCGCAGTGACCGCGGCCGAAGCCGATCTTTGCCGGGAATGCACTGGCCTTCGCCTCTGCAAGTCCGTCGGCGATACGGTTCTCTGTTTCATCGAGATACCGGGGATAAGCGACGTCCTTCTCTTCCGGCTTGTAGTACGGAACTGCCCGGGGTTCCGGCCCGGAATGCGTGTGTGTACAGCAGATCATGCAGTGATTTTGCGGGATGCCTGTTTTCGCTTCGATTTTTTCACGGAGACGGCGTACCAGCCACTTGCCGTAGTCGATCAGGTCAAGCGTAATAATGGCGTATTCCTCGCCGTCGTTTTCTATGTAGAAGCAGTGTGCCCACAGATCATCGTGTACACCTTCGGCACAGCGGTGCTCCGGGTCAGGAAAACCTGCCATCATGGCAGGAAAATCCGGCGTGATTTTTATTTCAACTGTATTGGCACGCATGGTGAAGTCCTTCCTTGGGGCAATTTTTGTGCGTCGGATTACAAAATGGGCGATTTTGCTACGGAATGCCGCAGTACCAGCCGCGTATCAACCGTGATGGCGGTGGCAGGGGCGGCAGGATTGCGCATAATTGTTTCCAGCAGATTTACCGAGAGCCGCGACACCTGGGCGATATCGTACTCCATACTGGAAAGGGGCGGATCCAATTCCTCACAAACCGGCTGATTATCAAAGCCGATCACGGAAATATCTGTGGGAATACTGAGATGCAGTTCTTTTGCGATTTCATATACTTTTTCCGCAATCGTGTCAGCCGCGCAGAGCAGTGCAGTGGGTCTGTCTTCGGCACAAAGCAGTTCCGTAAGATTCGGTATATGCAGCGGCAACTCGTCAGCCGTTGTTTCAGGAGAAGCAGTGCAGCAGTATTTTTCAAACACGGACGGGTGTATACCTGCCTCAGTCATTGCACGGCTGTACCCGTCATACAGGAGGGAAAAATTATCGGAGAGTCCCGCCGCGCCGATGAAGCCGATCTTCGTATGACCGTATCTCAGAAAATGCGCCGTGGCGTCCATGCCGCCCCGGTAATAATCCACTCGGATCCGGTTTACGCGGATGTCGTCTCCGGCAAAATCCACCGCCACGAACGGAATGCCATAGGATGCCAGCAAAACCGCATCGTCCGAGTGGCCCCGCAATAGGAGAAGACCGCCTTTTTTCAGACTTATACGGCTGGTGTTTTCCAGCATACCGGGGGTAAATTCGTTGAGCAGATGCATAGCAGGCGTCAGATGCCGTTCTGCACACGCGGACTCCAACTGCTCCACCAGAGCGCAGTAAAAATCCTCAGCCGCCAGGACGTTGATATTGCCGATGAGAAGACCGATATCTCCGGCAGGCGGGGACTGATTCCGTTTGATATTTTTGAAATTATAGCCCATCTGCAGGGCGGTGTAGCGTATCCGCACTTTCGTTTGGGCGTTAACGCCGTAGCTGTCGTTCAGTGCTTTGGATACGAGAGAACGGGAAACGTGCAGTTTGGCCGCTATATCGTCAATGGTGATTCTCTGGCTGCTCATTGCACGTTCTCCTTTCAGTTTGTTCTGGCCTTTTCGGCAATTTTTCCGTAAAACGACCGGTATTATACACATTATACACTATTCTGCCGGAATAAGAAAGAGAAAACATTTCAACAAAATACGTATTTTTTGAAACATTTGCGGAAGCCTCTGGCAAATCACAGATATGCCTCTTGAAAAGGATGAATACATGTGATATAATACGTTCGGTCAAACAGTATATTCTTTCCTGTTCCAGAGGATATGCCATGAAGAAAAAAATAATTGCTCTTTTTCTGGTATTCATTGTTTTATTATCTGTCCCAGTCGGTGTTTGGATACATCTTTTGGAGTTCAATGACTCACCAGGCGGCGAATATCAGATCGTCAGCTGGATCATTGATGTGGGCGGATGGGGATACAGAGGTGCTTATTACGTAAAAGAAAAAGGCTTGTTTTCCAAATGGCATAAAGTTGGAACGGGTCCGTTTATCGGTGAATGGCTGTCGGAAACGGAATTTTTTATACGTCATTCAAATCCGATTGACGGGGATTATAAAAACTGCGCCAAAGACAATTACTACCGGGAATATCATGTGGACGAATTCTTTGGGCAGTGAATCTGCATCCCAATTCATATGCCATGGGATTTTCTGCAGCTGAGAGGTAATGTATGGATAATAATAGGAGAGTCAAAGCAGGCTGTTATGTCTCGAATATGTCGATGTCGGTGACGTCCACCCTGTCGCCGCTGCTGTTTCTCAGTTTTCGTGAGATGTACGGGATATCCTATTCACTTTTAGGCGCACTGATTTTAGTGAATTTTTTCACTCAGCTTACGGTGGATTTACTGTTTTCCTTTTTCTCCCACAAATTCAACATACCGTTCACTATCCGGCTGATGCCCGCGCTTACTGTTGTGGGATTCACCCTCTACGCCCTGGCTCCGGTTCTGTTTTCCGGCAATGTGTATCTGGGACTGCTTTTGGGAACAATCATTTTTTCGGCGTCCTCCGGACTTGGTGAGGTGCTGCTTTCACCGGTCGTTGCGGCACTGCCCAGCGACAATCCCGAACGGGAAATGAGCAAGCTGCATTCTTCCTATGCTTGGGGCGTGGTAGGTGTGGCGATTCTTTCTACTTTATTTTTGTTTGTGTTCGGAAAAGCAAACTGGCCTTTTATGATGCTTTTCTATATCCTGGTACCTTTTCTGGCGTTTCTTTTGCTTCTTACCTCGGATATTCCGCCCATGCAGACGCCGGAGCGGGTGTCCGGTGTTCTGTCCTTTTTCAAAAATCCCTGGCTTTGGATTTGTGTCGCGGGCATTTTTCTGGGAGGTGCCTCGGAAGTATGCATGGCACAGTGGTGTTCCAGTTATCTGGAACAGTCTTTCTCTATTCCAAAAGTGTGGGGCGACGTATTCGGCGTGGCACTGTTCTCGCTCATGCTTGGACTTGGGCGTACACTGTACGGAAAATACGGCAAAAACGTAACGCTGTTTCTGTTTTTGGGTGCCTGCGGCGCGTTTGTTTGCTATATGCTGACCGCCCTGTCGCCTTTCCCTCTGGTGGGGCTGCTTGCCTGTGCATTTACCGGATTCTGCGTGTCCATGCTGTGGCCCGGTACGCTGATTCATGCCGCGGATCGATTCCCCGCCGGCGGCGTATTTATCTACGCACTGATGGCGGCCGGCGGTGACAGCGGCGTGGCGATTTCCTCTCAGATTATTGGCATTGTGACGGACAGCGTGCTGCTCAGTGAAAATTTTGAATCCCTGGCGCAGAGGCTCAGTATGACGATGGATCAGTTGGCTATGCGGGCGGGTATGCTTACCGGCGCGCTGTTCCCGCTTCTGGCGGTTGTGGTTTTCGGCGTGATCCATTTAAGCAGAAAAAAATGAAAGTAATCTGCATCGTAATAATAAAATGCGGTACAACGTTTCGCTGTACCGCATTTTTGTTTTATTCTTCTTCGTCCAGAATACGTGCGCATTCGTCCAAAATGATAGCGCGCTCCGAAAAGGGGACCTTTTTCCCGGCAATCAGCTGGTACGTTTCGTGTCCCTTACCGGCGAACAGAATGATATCGCCGTCCTCGGACATCCGTACTGCACGGCGGATTGCTGTTTCCCTTGAGACGTGGGATTCGTGGGGACAGTCGGGATGTACGTGCATGAGAATATCATCGATCACCCGCTGGGGATCTTCGTAATCGGGATTGTCGGAGGTGATAATGCAGTAATCTGCAAGAGTGGACGCTGCCTTGCCCAGTTCGGCGCGCCGCTCTTCCGTCCGCCCGCCTACCGATCCGAACAGGCAGATCAGTCTATGGGGACGGTACTCCCGGAGCGCGGTGAGGGCGTGGGAGAGGCTCATGCCGTTATGGGCGTAATCGATAATGAACGTTCGGCCGGGAATGCCTTCTACGATTTCAAACCGTCCCAGAACGGGCGTTTTTGCCAGAGCGCGGGCGCACTGTGCCAGCGTCACGCCGTAGACGGATGCGGCGGCAATGGCGGCAAGGGCGTTTTGTGCGGAGAACGTACCTGGGGAGCAAACGGAAATCCGTCCTTCTCCGTCGGGCGATGTACAGGTGAATCGTACACCCAGTGTGGTGCGGTCCCGGTAGGACGTAATATCACTGCCCGTGAAATCGGCATTCGTGAAGAGTCCATAACTGATTTTTTTCGATTGGCTTTTGCCTAAAATCTCCTGCCACTGGGGATCGTCTGCATTATAAATGGCGGTTTTCGCTTCGTATTCGGTAAACAATCGGGATTTGCTGGCGGCGTAATGGGCAAACGTGGGATGCTCTGCTTCACCGATATGATCGGGGGAGAGATTGGTAAACAGCACCGTTTCAAAGGGCAGACCGTCCACCCGGTGATGCGCCAGAGCCTGGGAGGAGACCTCCATCACCACGTATTCGATCCCTTCCTGCACCATGACGGAAAAATATCCGTGCAGATCCCGGCTTTCCGGCGTGGTGTTCACCGTTTCGATCCGTTTACCGTTGAAGATCACGCCGTTTCCGCCGATATAGGCACACCGGCGGCCGGCACTGTTGAGAATGGCGCTGATCAGCAGGGCAGTTGTGGTTTTTCCTTTGGTGCCGGTAATACCGATCAGATGAAGATGCTCTGCGGGATAACCGTAAAAAGCGGCACTTAAAGCGGCAAGGGCCGCCCGGGTGTCTGCGGTGGTAAGCACAATGGCGTCCTCGGGGAGGGGAACTTCATGGGAAACGAGGAACACGCGGCAGCCATTATTATACGCGTGCATGGCATAATCGTGGCCATCCATCCGGGCTCCCACGAGACATACGAAGAGACAGTCACCGTCGGCTTTCCGGGAATTGTATTCGATTCGCTGAATTTCCCGGTCGGGAAATTCCGTTTCTTTTACGGAGATGGCACGAATCAGTTCACAGAGACGCATATACGTTTCCTTTCTGCGGTGGTGAGATAGGTGCGGTCAGATTTGCATAACGGGATCCAGCATCGAAAACGCAGGGTGAAAGCCGGTTGTTTCTCTGCCGCACATGGTGATAGCACGGCATGCCAGCACTTCCAGTGAATCCACAAACAGCGGATCCTCCCGGCATTCCCGGGCGGCGACCGACAGCTCTGTACATCCCAGAATGAGGCAGTCGCATCCTGCCTCGGTCAAGGGGCGTGCCGCTTCGTACAGCATTTTCGGTTCTACGCGGATGCCGCGCTTTACGTTGTCATAGATGATGCGCATAAGGGCGGCCTGCGCATCTGCGTCAGGGATCATCCATTCCACCTGCTCATCGTCCAGGGCGGATTGATAGGCACCGGCGAAAACGGTTCCCTCCGTTGCCAGAATGCCGGCTTTCTTTTTCCCCACCGTGCGGACGAAATGTGCCGTTTCTTTTATAATACTGGGGACCGGCACGGTAACGGAGGCGCGCACCTGATCGATGAAATAATGGGCAGTGTTGCAGGGAATCACGATGGCACGGGCACCGAACTGTTCCAGCGCCTTGGCATCCTCGATCATGGCAGGGACTGGGCTTTCCGCGCTTCTTCCCATGATAAAATCGGTGCGGTCCGGCGTGGTGGCACGGCTGGACAGGATAATGTCAATATGATCCTGATCCCGTTCCACCTTGGTATGTTCGGTAATCATTTCGTAAAAATAGGCACTTGCCATCGGTCCGAGACCGCCCAGAATGCCCAACAGATGCGGTGAATGCATGACAGCCTCCCATATCTTTCGAATTACGGTTTTTTAGGATAATACTTCTTGAACTTTGCCTTCTGCCGGCGAAGAACTTCCAAAACGCAGATGAGGCGAAGGGGATTCCACATAAGATCCGGCTTGTAGAGGAGGGAGCAGGTATCCTCTCCGTTTTTGGCAAGTGCCTTTGCTGTGGCGACAAGCGCATCGTCCTCTGTGTATGTATATGCAACAGACCGGGGAACAAGATGCCAGAAATGGGGTTTTTCTCCGAAAATGCAGTCGTCTCCGTCCGATTCGTATACTTCCGCTGCCAGCCGGGCGATATTGATGCCGGAGGCAGTTACGTAAAAATTGCTTCGTCCCTGACGAAGGTTGATTTCGAAAATACGGAAATCCCCGTCTTTCCCCGTGAACTTGATGTCAAAATTGGAGAATCCCGTGTAGCCCAGATCCTCCAGCATGGCGCGGATGCGGTCGGCATAAGGCAGATTGGCCACCGGCTCGGTTACGATGGCGGCGTGGTTGCCAAGCCCCTTCGGCGTATGCTCCTCGATCATGGTGTGACCGAGACACATGGCGCGAACCTTGCCGCGCTTATCGGAGAAGGCGGTCAGCACGCGCATATGCGCGTCTCCGCCGGGGATAAATTCCTGCAGGATCATTTTATCGTCGTAGCCGGCACCGTAGATCTGGGCAATAATCGCAGCCGCTTCCTCCGCAGTGTCTGCGATGTACACCTTTTTCATGCCGTCAAAGGGATGCTTCCAATAAGCAACGCTGGAGGAGGGTTTTACTACGATAGGGTAGGAAAAGCCCAGCGTGTCTGCGGAAAGGGCGGCAGCCTCCGCCGGCGCGGTGAGTACCACCGTCTGGGGATAGGGAATGCCGTATTTTTCGCAGATTTCGTAAAACTCCGCCTTTTTGGAAATGGAAGTAAGAAGATGCTCCGGCGGGCAGGGCGCAATATACCGGGGCAGTCTGTCCTTCAGCCGGATCATCATGGCGGCATAATCATCCGTGCAGGCGAAGAGGATCAGCTTTGCCTGAGGATGGGCGTCGGCAAAATCCGTCAGCGTCCGGAGGAGAACGGCCTCGTCATCCATCTGGGGGACGGCAGTGAACCGGATAATGCGGGAATACTTGGTGGCGGAGATGGCGTAGCGTCCGAATGCGTAGGAAATCACACCGTACGCTTCGTGGAACGCACGTGCCACGTTATAGCAGTTCAGATCGGCACCGAGCAGTACCGGAATCAGTTGTTCTTTCATGGAATATACCTTCTTTCGTCAAATGCCGAAAAACACCTTATGCCAGGTGAGGAACGTATAGACCGTCCAAATCTTTCGGCCGTTGTTGGCCCGGCCTTCTTTGTGTTCGGTGAGAAGCCGTGCCAGCTCTTCTGTATCAAAATACTCAGCCGCCGTATCGGAGGTAAGGTGGGCGAGTACGCTTTTGTAGTAGCGGTCGTCAGCCAGCCAGTGACGGATCGGTACGGGGAATCCCTTTTTCGTCCGGTTGGCCCATGCGTCCGGCAGGGTCTTATTGGCGGCCACACGCAGGACGTATTTGGTGTTTTCCGGGGCGATCTTGTAGGCGGCGGGCAGTGTCTGCGCCTGTTCCATGATCTGACGGTCCAGATAGGGCACGCGCAGTTCCAGGGAATGGGCCATGCTCATCTTGTCTGCTTTCAGGAGAATATCGCCGGGCAGCCACAGATTCAGATCCAGATACTGCTTTTTCTCCAGTTCGGAAAGATCCCGTACCCGGTCGTAAATGGGCGCGGTGATCTCCCGGGCAGTGGGACCCACGCGGTATTTCTCCTTCAGAATGCCGTACGCTTCCTTTTCGCCCCATACGAGAGCCTGTCCGATAAAGTAATCCTCCGGTCTGCCGCTTCCCTTGATAATAAAATCGTGTCCCTTGAAATAGGGGAGGGCGGAGGCGGCAGATGCCGCGGCGCGGCGGAGCGGCGCGGGGATTTTCTTATACTTCCGCATAAGCGCGGTTTCGTCATACCATTCGTAGCCGGCGTAGATCTCGTCAGCTCCCTCACCGGATAGAACCACGGTAACGTGTTCTTTTGCCAGCTTTGCCAGAAAATACAGAGGAACGGAGGAGGGGTTGGAGTGGGGCTCGTCCATATGGTACTGTATATCCGCAAACGCTTCCATGCACTGCTCTGCGGTCAGCTCTTCTCTGAAGTTTCTGATTTTCAGAAGATCGGAAAGTTCCTTGGCTTCCGTGGTTTCATCAAATTTTTTCTCGCCGAAGCCTACGGAAAAGGTGTTTTCCGGCATCAAAGCGGCGGTGATGTAACTGGAATCCACGCCGCCGGACAAAAACGAACCTACGGGCACGTCGCTGATCCGATGCGCCGAAACGGATTCACGCACGGCGGCGTCAATGGCGTCTGCCGCATCGTCGAAGGAAAGGGACGTCTTCTGGGAAAAATCCGCATCCCAAAAGCGATGGATCTGCATTTTGCCGTCCTTCAGGGTGAAATAGTGGGCGGCAGGCAGTTTGAACGTGCCT
>JAZQDY010000085.1:0-2285 GCA_045547015.1 Eubacteriales bacterium
ATCTGTGTACCCGGGATTTTCAGACATCCCTTTCCGTGCCCACGGCTCATACGGATACCATTGCAGAAACGGCAATCCGGCTCTATCGGCAGAATTACCGTTGGGCGGCGCCGGTACGTTCCGTTTCCGTGGGCGTGTTCAAACTGACGGACGGCAGAGCCCCCGTGCAGCTGGATCTGCTTCACGATGCCGCAGATACGAAGCGTGAAAATCAACTGGACGGGGTGATGGATTTTCTCCGGAGAAGATACGGGGGGCACAGCATTTATTCTGCTTCCTATCTGCGCCTTCTGGCGGAGAGGGAAGAGCAGATCTCCATTCTGGAGGCAAAACGAACGTGGAATCCCGGTTATTCCTTTGGGGAGAGGGGGCGAGGTGTTCTGGACGGAAGCTGAAAAGAAAAACCGCGGTGTGTCCCATCGGACGCATCCACGGTTTTACGGTTTGCGGGAAAAGGTCATAGCCAAAGCCGCGCATGCAGCGGCGGCGGAGAGCAGCAGATCGTTGGGCGGTAAATAGCCGGCCAGGTGTGTAAGGGAAGATTCTGCGGCACTCACGCTGACGGTGAAGGTTACCGTTGTGAGAAATACAGCGAAAATCCGGTAAATCGATCGAATCATAGAGAGTACGGGGCGGAGAATTTCCGCGGCTCCTTCGATGATAAATAGGAATGACAACGAATATTATATCAAAGAACCCGCGAAAAAGCAATATATCCCGTGAAATTTGTCAAAAATATAGTTCGGTCAAACTTTACTGAATGAACATCGCGTCGCCGAAGGAAAAGAAACGGTACTTTTCTTCTACGGCGGTGCGGTAGGCATGGAGCATCCGTTCCCGTCCGGCCAAAGCCGATACCAGCATGAGCAAGGTGCTTTTCGGCAGATGGAAATTGGTTATCAGCGCATCAGTGATTTTGAATTTGTAGCCGGGATAAATGAAGATGCCCGTGTCGCCGGATACGGGATGCAGAATGCCGTTTTCGTCGGCGGCACTTTCCAGTGTGCGGCAGGAGGTGGTTCCAACGGCGATCACACGGCCGCCGGCGGCACGCCGTTCGTTGACGATCCGTGCGGCCTCCTCCGTGACGGAAATAAATTCGGAGTGCATTTCATGATCGGCCAGCTTTTCCTCCTTTACGGGGCGGAACGTGCCAAGCCCCACGTGGAGAAGCACCGGCACCACGGCACATCCCTTTTCCCGGATCCGATCCAGCAGCGCCGGGGTAAAGTGCAGCCCCGCCGTGGGTGCGGCGGCAGATCCTTCGTGGCGGGAATATACGGTTTGATACCGTTCCGGATTCTCCAGCTGGGCTGTGATATAGGGCGGAAGCGGCATGGAACCTACGCGATGGAGTGCCTCGTATACGGTTTCGCACTCTGCCTTGTCAGCGGAAAAGCGAACGATGCGGCAGCCCTCGTCGCCGATCCCTTCGATTTTTGCTGTGAGGATTCCTTCACCGAAGGAAAGAACGTCGCCGGGGCGGGCACGCTTGCCCGGTCCGGCCAGCGCTTCCCATGCGTCGTTTTCCCGCTGCTTCAAGAGCAGAAGCTCTACCGGGGCGGTGCTGTCCGTGGGGGAGAGGACACCCTCTGCGGTCATTTTCTGTACGCGGCGGCCGATGATGCGTGCAGGAAGCACGCGGGTGTCGTTTATCACCAGCACGTCGCCGGGCTGAATGTAGTCAATGATCTGCGAAAAAACAGTGTGGGTGAGGGTGTCGGCGGCGCGGTCGATCACCATAAGACGGGAAGAGTCCCGGGGCTCCAGGGGTGTCTGTGCGATGTAGGATTCCGGCAGTTCGTAATCAAAATCGGAAAGAGTAAGATCAGTGTGGGGCAGCTCGTTGGTAATCATGCTGTTTTTCTATTCCTTTCAGGGAAAAATTCACGGATATTATCTGTACTACTTGACAGGCGGGCGAAAATATGTTACTATATCCTTGTACAGAACAGAGCGTTCGTACATAAAATGAAGATAGAGGCGCGTCTCCGATCAGTACCGGCGGGAAGGCAAATCCGTTGCTGACGATCCGGCGGGAAAGGCGAGAGATGCCGAGGTTCAAACGGTACGGATGCCGCTTGTTCCGGGACAGTTGGCGAAAGCGGCTGTACTGTCACTTCAGTCCAGGGCTGTTGTGGGGTGCTATCTGTGTGCAGTATCGTGGTTTGTCCATGCTTATATTATAGTACACAGAAAGCCGGTTTTCAACCGGTTTTTGTTATACCATGAAGGCTTGACGAAAAATTTTCTTTTTTCAGAGGTATATTATGGGGAATTTTCAG
>JAZQDY010000086.1:0-21951 GCA_045547015.1 Eubacteriales bacterium
CCTGACAAGCACTGCTTCTGTGGCCACAAAAGAAATATCTTACTTCGATTTTTCTTTTATCTTTGCAATTTCTTCATTGAATCCTTCGCGGAAACCATACCAGCTGTCCTTTACTTTGTAAATATCGAGTACACGCAAAGCATTCTCATAATATTCCAAAGCTTCTTTATATTCGCCTCTTTCATTGCAACATTCTGCCATGCTATAAGTGATAAACATAAATGCTTACAAAGATTCATTGAATTCTTGACATGCCGCATCCCATTTCTCTTTTCCTTCCAAAATGGACGCTTTCAATCTCTGATTCGAGAAACGAATATCGGGAATGATATCGATTGCTTTTCGCGCACTTTCAAAATCTCCTTTTGCTTTGTACGCATACGCCAAGAATTGACAGGCATCATATTTTATTGCTTCGTCTTTAGAGAAATCAATAATTTTCAACGCGATAGCGATAACCTCGTCGGGGGTTTCCTCACTGCTCATAACATAAAGTCTGTTAATCAAAAGAATAACGTTATCAGGATATGTTTTTAATCCTTCATCAATAATGTTTCGTGCTTTCTCCCAATCGGAACTACGATATTTCCAGCTTTCTTTTGCGATAGCAAATGCTTTATCTTCAATTTCCTGCAAATTGAAATCGAAAAGAACATCCATAGATACACCAAAATAACTTGCCAAAGCGGGAGCAAGCGTGATATCGGGCAAAGCTATATTATTTTCCCATTTGCTAACCGCTTGAAAGGAAACACCTATGCTATCCGCGAGCTGTTCTTGAGTAATGCCACGCTGTTTTCTCAATTCTTTAATTTTGTTTCCAATATTCATAAATTCACCTCCAAATTTCAAGGCGGCGCCTGCCCTGTGTTTTTATTATATCACGGCACTCTTTTTTTGACAATAACTGCTTAAACGAGATTTTTCAACTGTGGGTTGAAAAGCAAAAACGCACCACCAATGTAGATGATGCGTTTTCCTGCTTTATGGTAGACACCCCAACGGAAGCCTTTCTTTATTTCTCAATATACGGTGACTGCCGCAGAAAATAATCTGCCGGCACCGGATTCTGTAAACAAAGCGTATACAAACGGTCAGCCGCCAGTATGCGTTCATACTGTATTCTAGCCATATCATCCAGCCGTCTGTACTCCGCCGGTTTAGTGATAAAGGAAAGAGGAGAATCCTTTCGCTTTGAAGAAAGAAAATCGCAACCCGTCCGATTAGCGGCCAGCACCGTGGTAACGGCAGGCGACTCGCGTAATATATCCCGGGAAATTTTGAGAAGATAGTACAGCAGAACACGGCGTATGCGTGCATTGGTATATTTTTTTGTTGCCGCCAGTGTCAGCATCTCCGCGGGAGAAACTGCCTCTTCCGCTGCGCGGCGGATTCGCTGAAACAGACCGCCGTCACCGTCCGCAGGAATAAAATCTCTCTCCGACCATGCTGTACGCAAGGCGCAAAAAGCAAGAGAAAAAAGCTTTTCGGATGAAGCGCATTTCCCCGTTTTGTCGGCAGACAGCAATTTTTCGTACACGTACGCAGGCACATGATGCGCTGCTTCTGTCAACGATCCGCCGGAAAGGAGAGCACGAATTTGCGTTGCACCCAAAAACTTCGGATCACTCTCCGTATTGAGGCGGCGTATCATCTGTGTCTCCATGGAACTTCCCGTAAGGTGAAGCTGTTTCAGGTACTCAATAGCCAGAATATCGTTTGGTGATTGCAGAATATCCTTTCCGTCATCCCCCAAAATCGATCTTAGACATTTTTCGCGAAATACAGCCGCACCGTCTGCAGCGGCACCTTCTCTGTTCTGCGCCTGCAGCTTCTTTTCAATATCGGGATCTGCAAAAAATGCCGCGGCCCTTGACAGAACAGATGTATCGGAAGTCCCCACACCGAATGCGAGAGTATCCGCGGACAGTTTCTCTGCCAGGCCGGCGCCCGCTTCAGCGAAATATTCGGCACTTGCCGCACTCCACGGAAACGGAAGTTCCAGAACCAGGTCCGCGCCGGCACGCACCGCCATTTCGGCACGTGCATATTTATCAAGAATTGCCGGTTCGCCTCGCTGAACGAAATTTCCGCTCATGATAGCAATCATGCAATCAGCCTTTGAGCGAACTTGCTGGAAGAGATAGGCGTGACCGAAATGGAGTGGATTTAACTCGCAGATAACCGCTGATACTTTCATGCTCATTTTTCCTTCAGTTTCTGTACGGTTTCGGCGTCCGGTGTTACGTATGCTGTCCAATTCGTGGTATAAATCACGTATCCCGGTTTGGCGCCGGACGGCTTCTTTACATAGCGTACGCGCGTGTAATCTACCGGAACCATCGTACCGTCCGAAGCTTTGGAATGATAGGCGGCAATCAACGCCGCCTCAGTAAATTCCTGCTCTGTCGGCTCGTCATCTGTGCCTGCCGACTGCATAATCACGTGAGATCCCGGCTGATTTTTCACATGGAACCACCAATCGGAACGCTCAGCAAATTTCGTGGTAAGATAATCGTTTGCCGTATTATTCTTGCCGCACAGTATAAGCCGTCCTTCACTGGATCGGAAACGGATTACGGAAGGCGCTGTTTGCTTGCGTGCAGTATAGTTTTTCATGCGTGAAGCGTACCCGCTGTGATACAACTCATCACGAATCTCGCTCAGTTCCCTTTCTGTTTCCGCCCGAGTCAAGGCATCCAGAACCGTTCCGATATACTGCTGTTCAGCGGAGCTCTGCTCCAGCTGCTTTGTCAGGTGTTCTTTGGCGCTCTTTGTTTTTGCGTATTTCTTATAATATTTTTGCGCATTCTGCGACGGCGTCAGCGTAATTTCCAATGGGATTTTTACAATGGCACCGTCTTCGTAGAAGTTTTCGACTTCCGTGCATCTTTCCCCTTTTTTCAGTCGATAAATATTGGCAGTAATCAAATCTCCGTACAGCCTGTATTTTTCTCCATCCTCGCAATCTTTCAGTTCCGCCGTCTGCAGCGAGATCTTCTTTGTCACACGCGCCTCGGCGGCGTGAAGAATACGAAGAATATCCGATGCACGCTGCACCAAGAGGTCGTGTCTGCTTCTCTCAGCAAAATAGGAATCGATAAGTGCCGAGCAGCTGGGCATTTCCAGCGTTTTCATGTGATCTCCGTACTGGCGTACATCCATAAAGCAGTACTCTTTCGGCGTGTTGTCCTCCGCAAGCACCAGTGTTGGTGTTCCCGTACGATGAAGCGCGGCATCCATACACCGGGAAAACTCCTGCCAGAGTGAATCGGCGCAGTCACGGAGCGGTGCATCCGCAGCACCGCCGGCACGGTAAGCAATCTCACGTGCTACCAAAGAAGAAATGCCGGCAAAATGAGACAGTATAAACGCATCCGCTGCTGTGTCCAACCCGGCATCCAGGGCCAGTCGGTTAAACTGAGATTCTGTCACAGCGGTAGGATCCTCCTTGTCCTGCCTGGGCGGCAGTTCGTATATCATCCCAGGTAAAAGCTGTCGCTTCTGACTGGTAGAAAAATCTACACTTTTCAGAATACCCGTAATCTTGTCGGCGGCATCTGTAAGAATCAAATTGCTGTATTTACCCATGATCTCAACGATCATGTGCTTTTCCGTTTTGAAGCCTAAATCGTCATACGCCTCAAACGTAAGGCGTGCCGCACGCTCAAAGCCAAGCTGCCGCACGGCAAGCAATTTGGCACCGCCCAGGTGCTTACGAAGCATCATACAGAACATGGGCGGCTTTGCGGGATTCTCCGTTTTTTCGTTTGTGATACACATACGCGGCGACGAAGGACCTGCGTTTATCAGAAGCCGGTGCGTACCGCCGCCGTTTTTCATAATAAAAACCGCCATATCCTTTTGGGGCATATGGATTTTTTCTATTTTTCCGCCTGTCAGTTTTTCGTTAATTTCATAAAGAACTGAGGCAAGCATGCCTGCATCAAATGCCATACTGTTTTCCTTTCCGATCTTTGGTAGTTTCGTTGTTACAGATGCCGATAACAAACAAAGCTGTAGCGTTTCCCTGTTTCGCGAAAACCTGTTTTTTCGGCAACGCGTGCAGATGCTGCGTTTTTCGAACGGCACTTATAAGAAACGGTATACCCGCGCTCCAGAAGTGCAAGGGAAAGCGCAGCAGCACAGGAAGAAGCAAGACCGCGTCCGCGAAAAGCCGGCGCGCATTCAACGCTGATTTCCATATCCTCTTCCCCTGCAATCGCATCGTTCAAAGTGGCGTATGCGGCAATTTTACCGTCAACCACGGCTATCGCGCTGATATCATCCGGATCTTCGCAATCCATCTCCAGATCATGTGTTGTAATATTCTGAAAGCAGGAAAGATCACTCCGTCCGTCCACAAGCTGTGTGTTCGGCTGAATCACGCCGCTGTTGACCGAATCCGTATCCGCAAGAGAAAAGATCCTAATACTGGTGTCAGCATCTCTGGTACAGTACAGTCCCAGTTTTTCCATCGGCTTCGTCAGCCGTTCTTTCCAAAACACAGCAGCATCGGCGGAAAAAGGATCTTTTCCATAAGCAGCCTCAAACTCTTCTGCATCCTCAAAAAACTGACCGTATACCGTAATCTGCGGCTCCGCCGCTCCGTTTTCCATAAATATTTCAACCGGCACAGCAATCTCCCCTTCTGTAAGGGAGAACTGGGCAAATTCCGCATCTTCAATAATAATCATTACTCTGTCCTTTTTACGAGCGCTCTATGTCTGCCTTTCATTTTATCACTTCGTAAAAGGACTGTCAATAATCGAAAAGCGAAAATAACCTGCGATTGTTTCGGAATTGAAAATTATCTAAAAACTATCGCTGAATTATTGCCGTTGTATAGATTTTTTCATGAAAGTGTGATATAATAGATAGATAAGAACCTAAAGGAGTACTTAAATGCCAAAATTCATCGAAAAGATCGAAAAGATGACCTTACCTGTTATCCCGCTGCGCGGTCTGGTAGCTTTTCCCTCTCTTCCTCTCAACTTCGAACTCGCACGCGAAATTTCCATTTCCGCATGCAGCGCTGCCACCTCGGCAGATATGTATATATTCCTCGTGGCGCAAAAACAGATTGATACGGAACAGCCGACAGCGGACGATTTATTTGAGGTAGGTGCTGTGGCAAAAATCCGTCAGACTCTCAAAACTTCTGAAGGAACTCTTCGCGTTATCGCAGAAGGTGTCTGCCGCGCTACCGCCGTTTCCTACTTTGAACGGGACGGGCATATCATGGCAGACGTCATGTCCAAAACGGTTTCACTCGATCACGCCCTTGGCGGCGACGTAAAAGTGGAAGCTCTTATGAAAGAGGCCATCGACGCGCTGGAAGCGATGGTAAAATATATCCCGTCTGCATCAGATGAGTTGCTTCTTGCCGCAAAATCTATCAAAAACCCGGGATTGATGGCGGATTTCGTTGCCTCAAACGTACTGGTGCGTTTTGAAGACAAGCAGAAAATTCTGGAAGCCTACGAGCCTCTGCGCCGACTGGAAACACTGGCTGTCCTGCTTGACAGCGAAGCGGAGCTTCTGCAGACAGAAGCGCACATTCACCAGCGCGTCCGGGAGCAGATTGACGAAAACCAGCGTGACTATTATCTCAGAGAACAGATGAAGGTCATTCAGGGTGAACTGGGTATGGATACCGGTGACGAGGTGGAGGAGTATTACGCAAAAATTGCCAAGCTTCAGCTGCCGACCGAAATTGACGAAAAACTCCGGAAAGAGGTTGCCCGTCTGAATAAGACGCAGTTTGGCTCTCCGGAAGCGTCCGTTCTCAGAACATATCTGGACACCTGTCTTGAAATTCCGTGGACAACGCTTACCCGCGACCGTCTTGACGTGCGTGCGGCTAAAAAAATTCTGGACGCGGATCATGACGGTCTGGAAAAGGTAAAGGATCGAATCCTGGAATATCTGGCTGTCCGCCAGCTTTCTCCCAATCTGAAAAGCCAGATTCTCTGCTTTGTGGGTCCCCCCGGTATCGGCAAGACCTCTCTTGCCGCTTCTATTGCCCGGGCAATGAAACGGAACTACGTCCGCGTATCACTCGGCGGTATCCGGGATGAAGCAGATATCCGCGGACACCGCAAAACGTACATAGGGGCAATGCCCGGCCGGATCGTAAACGCCCTTACCCAGGCCGGCTCCCGTAACCCGCTGATTCTGCTTGACGAAATTGACAAAATGTGCGCAGATGCCCACGGAGATCCTTCCTCTGCCATGCTGGAGGTACTGGATCCGGAGCAGAACAAAGCATTCCGCGATCATTTTGTGGAAATGCCGCTTGATCTGTCCGACTGTCTCTTCATAGCCACCGCCAACACGCTGGAAACAGTTCCCCGTCCGCTTATTGACCGTATGGAAATCGTGGAACTGACCACGTATACGAAGAACGAAAAAATCGCCATCGCAAAAAATCATCTGATGCCAAAGCAATACAAACGGCACGGTCTCACACGACGTATGCTTCGTATTACCGATGAAGCACTTACGGAGATCATCGACGGCTATACGAGAGAATCCGGTGTGCGTAATTTGGAACGAAAGATTGCCGCTGTATGCCGTAAATGTGCCAGACGGATCGTGGAGGAAAACATAAAATCAGTTACCGTACGCCCGGAAGACGTGCCCGCCTATTTGGGTCCAAAAAAGCTCCTGCCCGACCGCATTTTTGATGAAGATCCTGTTGGCGTTGTCAACGGCCTTGCCTATACGGAATCCGGCGGAGATCTTCTCCGGATCGAAACGCTGATTATGGATGGAACCGGCAAGTTGGAACTGACCGGATCTCTCGGTGATGTGATGAAAGAATCCGCCCATCTGGCTGTCAGCTATATCCGTGCACATGCCGGAGAGCTGGGCATTGCCGGCGATTTCTACAAAACAAAAGACATCCATATTCACGTGCCGGAGGGTGCTGTCCCTAAGGACGGGCCTTCCGCCGGTGTTTCCATTCTCACTTCTCTCACCAGTGCACTCGGCGGCCGCCCTATTCACAGAGACATAGCCATGACCGGTGAGCTGACGCTGACCGGCCGTGTTCTCGCAATCGGCGGCCTGAAAGAAAAGACTACAGCCGCCTGGTCAGCAGGCGTCACAAAGGTACTGATTCCCTGGGATAACCGGGCAGATCTTGAGGAGATTGATCCCATCGTACGGGATGGTCTTATGTTTATCCCCTGCAAAACAGCGGAAGAGGTTCTCCGGGTTGCCCTGTGCCAGCCCGTCCAGTGCATGGCACAACCGGTGCAGGATCGCCAGCCGGAACCCGCAGAACCCGCTGACATGCTTCCTATCACATCCGGAGGAACGACCCGCGTTCCAGCCGGGATTGTCTGAAAGGAACCTTCCGGATGAAACTGAATCTTAACAACATAACGCTGAAAATTTCAGCCGGCCGGCCGGATCAGATTCCGTCGGATGCCATCCCCCAGATTGCCTTTTCCGGCCGCTCCAACGTAGGGAAAAGCTCTCTCATCAATACGCTGACTGGCCGAAAATCGCTGGCCCGAGTCAGCGGAGCGCCCGGCAAGACGATTACGATCAACTTTTACGATATTGACAAGAAGCTGTTTTTGGTGGATCTCCCCGGATACGGATTTGCCAAACGTGCTCCGGCCGACAAACTGCAGTGGTCACAGCTTACAGACGGATATTTTACGTCCAATAGGAATATCGATCGGCTTCGTCTCGTGGTTCAACTGATTGACAGCCGTGTTGGTCCCACAAAGGACGACCGGGATATGCTGTCGTTTTTGCGCCAGTCGGAACTCCCGCACATTGTGGTTGCCACAAAAATTGATAAACTGAACACCACGGAACGGAATGCGTTCATCGAGCAGATCCAGTCCGATCCGGACGTAGCGGATGCAGGATGTATCATTCTCACCTCCGCACAGAACGGTGCTGGGCGCGATGACCTATGGGAGGAAATCCTTTCCTACGCCAAACTGGATGCAAAAACTACAGATAATTAAAACATGAAAGGACCGTACGTATGCAACCCATGCTTCATACCTGCTACGGTGTAAATGATAACAGTCATCTGACCATTGGCGGTCTGGACACCGTTGAACTTGCCCGTACCTATGGAACCCCATCCTATATCATGGACGAAGACCACATCCGCAGCATGTGCCGGATGTATCAGTCCGCTTTTGCCGACGCTTTTGGCGGCGATTCGGCGCCTGTATATGCCGGCAAGGCATTCTGCTGTAAGGACATTTACCGTATCATGGCAGAAGAAGGTATGTGTGCTGACTGCGTTTCCCCCGGCGAATTGTATACAGCACACAGTGCCGGCTTCCCCATGGAAAAAGCATATTTCCACGGAAATAATAAGACGGATACAGATCTGTCTTACGCTGTTTCTTTGGGCGTTGGGCACGTCGTCGTGGATTCTCTGGAAGAGCTGAATGCCCTTTCGGCTATCGCCGGTAAGGCAGGTATATCCCAGAAAATCCTGCTCCGCATCACGCCCGGCATCGACCCCCATACCCATAAAAAGATCATTACGGGAAATGTTGATTCCAAATTCGGCTCTGCCATTGTAACCGGTCAGGCAGAGGCAATCGTTGCCGCCGCGCTGAAAACGCCTCATATCCAACTGGACGGTCTGCACTGCCACGTGGGGTCGCAGATTTTCGATATTGATCCCTTTGCGGATGCCGCCGATATCATGATTGCTTTCCTCGCAAAAATTCAACGTGGGTATAACTGCACGCTGCCGATTCTTAATATCGGCGGCGGATTTGGTGTGCGTTATACTGCGGATGACCCGGAAATCAACTATGCGGAGAACATCCGTCTTCTGGGTGAAAAGATTCACGCACAGTGTGACCGATATGGGCTGAATATGCCTACCATCCTCATGGAACCCGGCCGTTCCATCGTAGCTGCTGCCGGCATCACTCTTTATACGGTAGGCAGTGTGAAAGAAATCCCCGGTTTCCGCAACTACGTATCCATCGACGGCGGTATGCCGGACAATCCTCGATACGCCCTGTATCAGTCCCGCTACACGATTGTAGCGGCAGAAAGAGCTGATGCAAAAGCGGATTATCCCTGCACGATCGCCGGACGCTGCTGCGAAAGCGGCGACCTGATTGCGGAAGACGCCCTGATCGCGCCTGTACAGCGAGGGGATGTTCTTGCCGTTCTTGTTACCGGTGCGTACAACTACTCTATGGCCTCCAATTACAACCGACTGCCCAAACCGCCGGTCATCATGGTGTCCAACGGAAAAGCACGCGTTGCTGTACGCCGGGAAACCTATGCTGACGTTGCCGCTTTGGATAACTAAATTTATCTTAACCGAAAGGAGTGATATCCGATGCCTGACGAACTTCGATTTCGGCTAATTTCACTCTTGCTCTCCCTTCCCTGCGTGCTGATCGCCATTACGTTTCATGAGTTTGCACACGGATATGCCGCATACCGTGCAGGCGATCCTACGGCACGGAGCTTTGGTCGGCTTACGCTGAATCCGCTGAAACATCTGGATCCGATCGGAGCTTTAGCTATGCTGTTTCTGGGATTCGGCTGGGCAAAACCTGTGCCGATCAATGTACGCCATTTCAAAAAACCGCGCCGAGATATGGCACTTGTGGCCCTTGCCGGCCCTGTGACCAATATTGTCCTCGCTATGGCAGGCATGCTGATTACGCGTATTCTGGAAGCTGTTCTTGTTGCATCATCCGCCTCCAGCACCGACACTTCTGGTTTTGCTTTTACTGTTGGTTACGTCGCTGTCACTTTTTTCTCCCTGTTCACAACACTCAACGTTTCATTTGCCGTATTTAATCTACTTCCCATACCGCCGCTTGACGGTTCCCGACTTTTTATGCTGTTTCTGCCGCCCCGTGCCCATATGTGGGTTCTGCAAAATGAACGGTATATCTCCATTGCACTGCTGGTGCTTCTTTGGATCGGTGTGCTGGATATTCCGCTTACTCTGCTCAGAGGTCTGCTGCTTGACGGAATGGCGGCACTGATAAATCTGATTCCTTTCCTGTGAGGCGCACATGGAAGAAATCAGATACAGACTGGATCAGTTTGAGGGGCCGCTGGACCTTCTCCTCACGCTGGTTGAAAAAAACAAGATTAATATTGATGACATTCCCATCTCTCTGCTGTGTGCTCAGTACATGGAATACATAGCGGAAGCCGAATCCATGAATATCGATATTTCTGCGGAATTCATCGTTATGGCAAGCGAGCTTATGCTCATAAAAAGCAAAATGCTCCTGCCGCGCAACGAGGAAACGGAAGAAGATCCCCGCGCTGCTCTTGCCGCCGCCATGCTGGAATACAAGCGAACAAAAGAAGCATCCGTTTCGCTGACACGAATGTTTGCTGAATACGGCTCCCGCATGATAAAAGATACAGATGAGATAAAGGCAGACAACTCCTTTGTTGCCGATCACGACGTAAATCTTCTAACTAAGGCTATGGTCCGTATGCTCACGGAAGTGCGTATCACCGATGAAGAAGCCATCCGTCAGTTTGAGCCGCTGATTAAACGAAAGGTAGTCACCGTATCGTCCGTTGCCACCGTACTGATCGATACGCTCAGAGAGGGTACGCCGGTTACCTTGAACCGATATTTCGCTTCCGCCGGAAAAAACAAGGGCGTGGCAATCGCTATGTTCATGGCGATGCTGGAACTTCTCAAATCCGGATGCGTACTTCTTGATGAATCCGATTATGCATCCAACGGTGTAATCTCCGCCGATGACTCCGCCTCCATCCGGCTGAATCCGGACTCAAGTGTGGATGCCATCGCAAAAATTCTGAAAGACAGCGCAAATTCGTAAATTTGCCGCTTGCGTACTGTATAAACAATGGAAAATATTATGAATACTATTCCACTGGAAGATTCTGTGGATTCCGTCTCCGGTGCGGAAGCAAAACGTGCCATTGAAGCGATCCTGTTTGCCGCCGGCCATCCCGTAACATACGAGAAAATCGGTGCCGTTCTGACAATGACACCGGGAACGGTGAAACGGCTCGTGCAGGAGTTTGCCGCCGAATATAACGATCCGGCCTCTCCGCTTCCGCGCGGTATACTGCTTCTCACTTTTAATGACAGTTGTCAGTTATGTACCAAGGAACAATACGGCCAGACGATACGTGACGCGCTGGGTATCCGCCGCGGCGGCAATCTGTCCGCTTCCTCCATTGAGGTGCTGGCAATCGTTGCCTATAATGAACCGGTAACCCGTGCCTATATTGATACGGTGCGCGGCGTTGACTCCAGCTACGGCGTGAATTCCCTGTGTGAAAAGCATCTGATTGAGCCATGCGGCCGTCTTGACGTACCCGGTCGTCCGCTTCTCTACCGCACGACCCCGGATTTTCTGCGTGTGTTTGGCATCTCCTCACTCTCTGAACTTCCGGAAATTACAATTCCGAAATCTGCCGATGCCGTAACGGAAAACGTGCTTCCCTTAGAGGATGCCGCCACGGAACCTGCATCATCCGCTGCCTCGGATGATACTGAAAACGAATAAAGAATGTCCGGAGGGACGTATGAATCTGAATTTGGATCTGGATTTATTTCTGAAACACCGTGTTATTAACTGGCACGAACACGTCTGGTTCGATGAAAACGGCAATATGAACCGTGCCGGGCTGGACCGAAAGATGGAGAATTCAGCGCTTGTCGGTATTGATACTACGGTGATCTCGCTTCCCTACTTCAACTACTGTACGCCGGAAGAAATGGAAGCCGCTAATAACTGTGTAAAAGATGCATCTGCGCTCTATCCCGATCAGCTCCGCGGTCTTGCATACGTAGATCCCATTCTTGGAAAATACGCTGTTTCGGAAATTGAACGCTGCGTGGAGAATTTTGGTTTTATCGGCGTAAAGCTGTATACGCAGTTTTATCTTGATGATCCGTCGCAGTACCCGATCGTGGAAAAATGCATTGAGCTGGATATTCCGATTCTGATGCACGCCGGAAAAACATCGGACACCTATCCCTCTCACGTTCATCTTTCAAACAGCACCCATTTCTATAATCTCGCCAAACGCTATCCGGAAGCCAAGCTGATTATGGCTCATATCGGCGGCGGCGGCGACTGGAACTGGCAGCTAAAACGGATGAGAGAATGTCCAAACGTATTCATAGATATCAGCGGCAGTGTGTTTGACGCTCCTATGATTGAAGAAACCGCCGCCGTGTTCGGAGCACAGCGTATGCTGTTCGGCACAGATGGCTCTTATTCCTCTTCTATCGGTAAAATCCTGTCTGCGAATCTTACCACTGAAGAAAAACTGACGATTCTTGACAATCCTCAGTTTGCGAGGTACGTGCGATGATTATTGATGTAAATACCTATATAGGGCACTACCCATTCCGTAAGCTTGTTAACAACACCGCACAAGGTCTTCTCTCTGTAATGGATGCCTCGGGCATAGATAAGGCCTGCGTGTGCAGCCTCAGCGGCATTTACTACCGTGACGTGATGACCGGTAACTACGAACTGCTGGAACAAATCCGCGGTTATGAGGACAGATTTATCCCTTTCTGTATCTGGAATCCGGATTATGCCGGAGCGGAGCAGGATCTTGAGGAATGCGTCCGCCTTGGATTTAAAGGTGTTCGTCTGTTTCCAAAACAGCACAAGTACGCCCTGAACCATCCGCTTCTCTCTCTATGTGCCGCACATAATCTGCCGGTACAGCTGACTGTTTTTCTGGAGGATCTTCGTCAGCGGCATCCTATGGATGTTGCTGAAGCCATTTCTCCAAAAGAAGTACAGGACGCTGCCAGTGCCCACCCGAATATAAACTTTATCCTATCTAACGGACATCATCAGCAGTACGCTTCTGTGCTGAAGGGATTTACCAATGTTTATTACGATTTGGGCCGCGTGGAAAATCTGGGGCAGTTCTCCTTCCAGAATTTTTATAAAAACACCGACGCAAATCACGTCCTGTTCGGTACGGGCGCACCGATGCAGTACACGGCACCTAATCTTCTGAAGCTGCACACTCTCCCCGTGACAGATCACCTGACAGAAGACGAAATTGAATGCATTTCACACCGAAATATCGAGCGGCTTCTTGCCCTGTGAGTGTTTCATCCGGAAAAGCAACGGAGGTTAACGATGATTTTCCTTTGGATACTTGGCGCACTCCTCCTGCTTCTTCTCTTTCTCCTGTTTGTCGGCATCAAAATCCGTGTTTCCTATAAAGAAGAGGTAACACTTTCCGTTTCAGTGCTGGGCATTCGGATCCCGCTTTTGCCGAAACCGAAAAAGAAAATCAATCTAAGGCAGTTTACGCGGAAACGGAATGCAGAGCGGCTGGAAAAAGAACGGCTGTCGGCGATAAAGAAGCAACAGCGCAAACAGGAAAAGGAGAAAAAGAAAAAGGCTGCAAAATCTGCCAAAAAGAATGAAAAAAAGAAAAGACTCCCCACCGAACAGACGCCTGTAAAAGACGAGCCTTCTATGATTTCTCTTCTGCTCTCCCTTGTGGGCGGAATCGTGGACAAATTTGCCGGCATGCTCCGGGTGGACGCCGCACGCATACGAATTACGGTAGGCGGTCCGGATGCCGCTAAAATTGCGTTGACGTACGGGATCGTTTCCCAGGGCGTTGCCTATCTTATGGAAATTCTGATGCATAAAACCCGCTTTTACCGGCCGAAAAACGAGTACGTTTCCGTTGTTCCCAATTTTCTGGCTGAAACGACAACGGCAGATATATCCCTGATTTTCACAGTACGGCTCTGGCATTTTGTGAACATCGGCTGTACCTTTCTTTACCGGTTTATCAAAGAAAAAATTCGCCGCGCAAGCGTGCAGGCATGAGGTGTAGTATGAACGAGAACAACAAGCTGAACGACATTATCAAAACGTCTCTGGACAGTATCCGCTCTATGGTGGATTCCAATACCGTGATCGGAACGCCCATCACCACCGTCAACGGTACTACCATCATTCCCGTATCCAAAGTATTCGTTGGTTTTGCTTCCGGCGGTGTTGATTACGCAGGAAAGCATACTGCGCCGCAGAATGCATCCAAACCAAACGCCAACAATTTTGGCGGCGGCGGCGGTACCGGTCTCACGGTAGCACCGGTAGCATTCCTGGTGGTGGATCCGTCCGGTGACGTTCAGCTTCTGAATGTCAATGAACCCACCAAACAGGCGAATGATCCTGTATCTCAGGTCATCGGACTCCTTGAGCGTTCTCCTGAGCTGATTGAAAAGCTGAAAGTTCTTTTCGCCAAAAAAGATACGTCTTCCGAAAGCGAAGCAGCCACCGGAAACTCTGCACAGTGACACGGCAGAAACTCCCTCACATAACGGCTTTGTCCCTGGGTACGATAGTTGTACCTTACGTGAATGGAGTTGATATCCTTGCGAAATATTTGCTTTGCGTTCGCACTGCTTTTTATATTTTTCTCTTTTGCTGATACAGCCTACGCAGCCGCCCCGGGCGTATCCGCTTCCTCTGCCGTACTGATAGAAGGCGACAGCGGACGCATTCTTATGGACGTGGAGTCCCATCGGCGCATGCCCATGGCGAGTACAACGAAAATTATGACGGCACTGGTAGCACTTGCTAACAGCAGCCCATCTGATGAAGTAATCGTCTCGGAAAAGGCTGTGGGCATCGAGGGATCCTCTGTGTATCTGAAAACCGGAGAACGCCTGACTATGGAACAGCTGCTTTATGCGCTTCTTCTGGAAAGTGCCAACGATGCCGCCGCCGCCATCGCTATAGAAGTGGCAGGCAGTATTGAGGCATTTGCACAAATGATGAACGAAACGGCCGCAGAACTGGGGCTCGACGAAACCCATTTTACCAATCCTCACGGGCTGGATGATGAGGAGCATTACACCACCGCTCATGATCTGGCAATGTTGGCAAGACATGCTTTGCAAAATCCCGATTTTGCCAGAATTGCCGGAACGTACAAAACGACGATTCCGCTGAACGGTACAGAGGGCACGCGTGTTCTTGTAAATCACAACAAAATGCTGAAAATCTATGACGGTGCCATCGGTGTGAAAACCGGCTATACCCGCCACAGCGGCCGATGCCTTGTCTCCGCGGCCGAGCGGGACGGTGTAAGGATGATTGCCGTTACGCTGTCCGCACCGGACGATTGGCGCGATCACACCGCTATGTTGGACTACGGTTTTTCCCTGTATACGTCCGTCGATCTGGCAGAGTGCGGTGAATACAAATGTACGCTTTCCTGTCTCGGCGGCGACGTATCCGAGATTACCGCCTCCAATCATGTACCTGTCCGCGCGGTATTGCCTGCAGCCCACGGTGCCGTCACTGTATCGTATGCGGCCAACCGTCCGCTGTGCGCGCCGGTTTCCGCCGGTGATCCGGTAGGTGAACTGATCTTCTCCTGTGACGGAGCGGAGATTGCCCGTGTTCCGCTGTGTGCGGACACAGATCTCACGCTTCCTGCGCCGACGCCCTCACTGTTGGAACGGTTACAATCTATTTTGCATAATTCTGACTGATTCACGAATGGAACGAACACCATGAAAATGAACGATACAGGCATCCGTCTGCAGAAATTCTTTTCAGACTGCGGTATTCTTTCCCGGCGTGCCGCGGAGGCGGAAATTCTCGCCGGAAAAATAACCGTAAATGGAATGACGGCAGAACTTGGTATGCGAATTGATCCCCAGACAGATGAAGTCTGTTATAACGGGAAACGAATCGAACCGCAGAACGGCTCCCGAAGCCGTACATATATCATGCTTCACAAACCGATCAGATATGTAACTACCATGTCAGACGAGAAAGGACGAAAAACGGTCGCAGATCTGATTTCAGCCGCTGGAAAGCGCGTGTACCCCATCGGACGGCTGGATATGTATTCAGAGGGACTTCTCCTATGCACGGACGACGGGGATCTTGCCAATCGGATGATGCACCCATCCCACAATGTAGCGAAAAAATACGTACTCACTGTGGCCGGTGTGCCGGCAGACGATGTGTTATCTGCGTTTACATCCCCCATGACGTTGGACGGCTATCAGCTTCGACCCGTGGAAATACAGGTGCTCCGCCTTGGCATCGCGCGCCCGGATGGACAAATTACATCCGAATTGGAAGTCACGCTGCACGAGGGACGGAACCGACAGATCCGGCGTATGTGTGAGAAGGTCGGGCTGAAGGTTTTGCGACTCCAGCGTATTTCTGTCGGTGATCTGCAGCTCGGTTCCCTTCCCGCCGGAAAATGGAGATATCTGTCCGAGGAAGAAATACAATATTTGAAATCCATATAAAGCGAGGCTCATTATGCTTGTAATTAAACCGATTGAAGATAAAATGAAACAGAAGGACATGGTCACGCAGTGCGGCGGCACATATAGAGAAAATGCTCTTGCCTACGCCGCCTACGATTGCGAAGACGACGGCGAAACAATCCGTTTTCCGATTGGGGTATGCCAGTTTTCCCTTGCGGGAACAAAAGGCATCATCGACACGCTCCGCTCCTGTCCCGACGTTTCCGATGAAGAAGCCATGATGATTATGGCACGAGCCTGCACCAGCTTCCTGCACCGCTGTGGCTTCCCGGAAGCCGCAATTCTCCCGGGAGGGGCAAACGACGGTCTTGCCGCAAAACTGGGCTTTACGGTGGCTGAGGACGGTTCAGCGTGGCTTGACGTGAATAAATACTATACGGGTCCGTGCCGGGGCGAGCAACTGGTAAATAACTGAACATGATAACAGGAGGTGCTGCATTTAAAAATGCAGCACCTCTGCGTAGATTCCTTTGTCTGCAGAGGCGGCCTTTTTTGCTCTTATCGGCAAAAAAGCGAGTAATAGCCCCGCAAATTCCTGCAAAACTTCAGGGCTGCCGCATTTCAATGCGACAGCCCTTTTCGTTTACGGTAAGTTTTTCAAAGCAGGTACGTGATCCTTCAGGAAACGTCCGGCTATACTGTAATTGCAGTAACCGTCTATGAAGCCGAAAAAGTAATAGGTATCGTCTTTCGGAGTAAACGCGCTGACGAATCCCTCCCCCATGACGGCAGAGGAAAGAATCTGCTCCATCTCCCGTTTGCCGTCATACATTTCCATCTCACCGGTTTTTGTATTGATAATGCAGATGGAAGTAAGCGTATCCAAATAATTCTTTACGGCTTCCTCTGTATCCTCAAAGCACGGAATCCAATATCTGTGAATTGCGTCAAAGGAAATCGTGGATAGAACCGGTCGGTTGAAATATTCAATGCCATTGTAAGAATCCCGCATCGCACGATGCACCGACTGGGCTCTTGCTCCCAATTCCACCTGCAGCCCATTATGGCGATCCCGTGTGATATATCCGTCGGTGATTTTCGCATTTTCTTCTCCGAAATACGCGTCGCGGAAGTTTTCCGAATCAGCAAGAAGCGCGAAGAAGTCAAAGTTCCGATCCATATGAGCGTTGTACCGTTTGTCTGTACGCAAACCGCCAACTGTATGAAATGAAATCCGCACGTAGATGCCATCTTCCATTCTGGATTGTGCAACCCGAAGCATCTCCTGAAGAGAAGCCTCCGATTCTTTCGTTTCCGCGATAACGCTTTCCGTTATCACACCCATTTTCTCATATTCGTATACGCTGAAACTTTCGCTATCGTTTCCGTCGGTTCCGTTCAGGTAATCCCGCACCATGTCACAGATTTCTTCTATCTCATCCGGATCTTTGATCTCAAAGTCAATCCATCTGCCGCCGGAGAGGGATACGTCGATTTTTCTCACAACGGCTGCATCGGGTACGTATGTATCCATGCCAAGAAGATCCAAGCCGAACAGCGCAAAAATCAAAAAGAAGCACAGGCAGAAAATCACGAATCCCTTCATGCCGCTGAACATACTTTTAGCGGATTTGGTCAAGATAGTGTTCATCAGCATCATGGCAAGAAGCGATCCTACCAGTGCACCGATCACAATGCCGAACAGACCTTCCGCAAACTCTTCAAAACCGATAGCAAGAAGGGTTGCGGCAGCAAAGAGCGCTGCATACTTCATGATTCCTCCAGCAGCCGAGTACACCACTGGGGTTCCGCTTCGTTCGCTGGCGCGCTTTTTATATAACAACAGGCCTGCGGCAAAAAACACGGCAGCCGCCAACAGGACACAGAGTACACTAAAGAGTGGATTCTGCGCTTCCCCTATCGCGATTGTAACCGCACGGACAGGAAGCAGAAGCTCTGCTGCTTTATCATACAGCCAATCCAAGGATTGGAAGTGAGCACTGTAATCGCAGATCATTGCAAAACAGGCAACGAGAAGTGCCGGCATAAACACCACCATACCGGCCGCCAGCAAGCGTGCAAATGCGGTTCCGGTAAAGGATGCGGCAAAAATCATGATGCTGAAAAAAGCCACAAAAAACGTGGTGGAATAGACGAACGTCGCAGCGAAGAGCAAGAAAACCTCGCTCTCAAAATGCCCGGTTATCGTTCCCGTGGTAAAGTAACCGAGCAAGCACGCCGCACCCATGGGAAGCACAAACCAAAGCAGCTTGCAGCCGATTTCATGAAAATAATGTGACGCACGGGTCAGCGGCAGGCTGTGATAGAAATGCACGCCTACCTTGCTGTTCAGATAAGACATAGTCGTGGCTCCCCAAAGCACTGCAAGCAGGGAGACAACTACTACGTTCACAACGCAGAATCCGGTCAGAATATCCGGCAGTACGTCGTCATACCGCTGGATACTTGACAGGCTGTCCGTAAGATTAAACGACAAAATCAGCACGTCCAGGATAAAAAGAGCAATTGCGTTCGTTACCAGTGAAGGCCAGTTCTGTCGAAGCAGAAAGGAAAAATAATTGCGCGGCATATCAGCCGAGAACTTTCGAGCAGTCATAGCCTCTCTCCCCCATTTCCGAAATAAAGATTTCTTCCAGCGTCAGCGGAATAAATTCATAAAAGCGCGTGTTCATGCGGCGGAACTCTTCGTCCAGCTCCTCCCGCGTTCCCCGGACGATTACCGTAACCATACTGCCGCGCCAGTCCACGGACAACGGTTCAAGCACAGTAAGCACGTCGGCATCCTCACGGCTTTCAAATACGGCCTGCACCTTCTGCAAAGTCAGTTTCATATCGTCCAGTTCTTTATGGAACAGAAGCTGTCCTTTGTGAAGCAGCGCAATCTGATCACAGATGTCTTCCAGCTCGCGGAGATTGTGGGAGGCAATGATTACCGTCATTTTCCGGTCTGCCACATCCTCTGCCAATACCTGCTTCACCATCTGCCGCATGACCGGATCCAGTCCGTCAAAAGTCTCGTCACAGAACAGATATTTAGGCTGAACAGACAGCGCCAGTAAAATCGCCGTCTGCTTTTGCATTCCTTTGGAAAACGTGTTGATCTTCCTGTTCGGATTAAGTCCGAAGATAGTGAGCATTCTTTCATAGCGTTCCTCGGAAAACGTCCCGTACAGACTCCGGTACATATCCCGCATATCCGCAATGGTTGCGTGCGGAATAAAAAACTGTTCATCGGAAAGATACACGATTTCTGCCTTTGCGGCAGTGTTTTCCCAGATATTCATGCCGTCATACAGAACGCATCCCTCGTCCGACGCGAATACGCCGCACATGATCCGCATAAGCGTGGATTTGCCCGATCCATTGGAACCGATCAGCCCAAATATTGTTCCGTCCGGTACACCCAGCGTGACCGTATCGAGGCTTTTCACTTCGCTGAAAGTCTTGGTTACTGACTCAATTTTTATCATTATCTGTCACCTCGCTTCTATTTTCCTTACTGCACTGCAGGCGCCTGAAACATGCCGCCGCCAGTTCTCCAAACGCCTCCGCGTCCATTCCCAAGGACTGCGCACGTGCAGCAAGCGGTGCAAACGCAGCGCGCAAATCTTCGAATCCGTTTTCGGCCATAGCGGATTTATCGAACACAACGATACTTCCCCTGCCGGAAAGAGACGCGATAATTCCCTGCCGCTCCAATTCCTGATATGCCTTTTGAATCGTATTCGGATTGATACCAAGTTCTTTCGCAAGCGATCGCACGGACGGCAGAAAATCGTCCCGTTTTAAATCACCCCGTAAGATCAGTTCTTTCACGTTGTCAACAAGCTGTTCGTAAATCAGTTTTCGGTCCCGGTAGTCAATTGTAATCAATCCCAATGTATTCACCTCCTATCACGCAAGTGTACTATTTGTATTAGTACGCTTATAATATATCATACACTTACTGGTTTGTCAAGAGAATTTTTTGCTTTACTGTAAATCTTTTTCAAAATGCCTTGCTAATTATTGCTTTTTTCGGTATAATTATAGTATGAATCTTGCATTCAAATTTTTCAACCCGGAGGTTACTATGCCCACTCTTCTTTTGGAAGCAACAACCAATCCCGCCGTCGGAAGCGGAATTGGCACAATCATTATGCTGGTAGCAATGGTCGCAATTTTCTATTTCATGCACCGTTCTCAGAAAAAGCAGGAAAAAGAAACCAACGATATGCGCAACGGACTGGCCGTAGGTGATGAAATCACCACCATCGGCGGCATTATCGGTAAGATCATTCAGATCAAGGAAGAAACCATTCTGATTGAAACCAGCGGCGATAAAACGAAGATTCGTCTGCTCAAATCTGCCGTAAAATGTGTAGATGTGCACGCTGAGGATGCACAGTAAGCACGCATAAAACAAATTACCTCCGAATATGTTCAAGTATAATGCTTTTGAAACATTTCGGAGGAATTTTATGAACGCTTTAACTCACCGTACAAGAAGACAGACGGACACGCACTTGTCTTTGCCTGCCGTATGCGGATGTGCCATGCTGGTATTCATAGGTACCGCTCTTGTGCTTTTATTTGTTGGAGCACTGATTGCCTATTCACAGGCAGATCCCGGCAAGGTATCCCTGCCTGCCGCTCTTGCCGCCTTGTATCTCTCCGCTCTGTTTGGCGGGATAACTGCGGGACGTTTATCAAAGGCGCCGCTTACCACAGGGAGCATTTACGGCGCAGGCTGTTTTCTTGTCACCTTTCTTCTGTCAGTTTTGCCGTTTGGCACCGCCGCCTGCGGCTTCAGTATCCTTATTACTGTCCTTGCACGGGCTGGAATTATCGGTGTTGGTATTCTCGGGGCTTTGCTTGGCAGAAAGCGTGAAAAGCGCCCTTCATCGCGGCGCGCAAGACGGCACCACTGATATCTGAATCAAGGAGAATAAAAAATGAACATTATTAAAAACATCCGCTACGGCGCCTTTCCGGACAATGACCTGGATTTGTATTTGCCGGACAGTGACAGCTTTGATTTGTTTATGTACATGCATGCCGGCGGACTGGAGTTCAGAAACAAAGAAAGAAACACGGAAATATTCACCTATCTCGCGGAACACGGCATCGCCGCCGCCCCCATCAACTACCGCAAATACCCCACGGCAAAATATCCGGATTTCATCGAAGACGGTGCCGCCGCCGCCGCGTGGCTGAAGAAAAACATCAGCAAATACGGCAAGTGCAGACGCATCTTCCTCGGCGGCAGTTCTGCCGGCGGATACATTTCCATGATGCTTTGCTTTGATGCACGCTGGCTGGGCATCCACAATCTGAAAAACACGGATTTCGCCGGATTTATCATGGATGCCGGTCAACCAACCACCCACTTCAAAGTGCTGAAGGAGTACGGGATTGATACCCGACGGAACATTGTGGACGATAAGGCACCGCTGTATCACATAGGCACCTGCCCTGCCCATCCGCCGATGTACATCATCGTTTCGGACAACGATCTGCCCTGCCGCCTGGAGCAAACGCAGCTGATGATCGCCGCGCTTCGCCAGTTCGGCTGTCCGGAAGATGCTCTCCGCTTTGAAATCAAAAGCGGCAAGCATATTCACTATGTTGACACGCTTTCAGAAAACGGGGACAGCGTATTCGGCAAAATGGTTTTTGATTACATACAAAGCCTCTGATCC
>JAZQDY010000087.1:0-9084 GCA_045547015.1 Eubacteriales bacterium
TTCTCTCCTTACTTACACTGACATCGAGTGGAACCGCATCAACGCCTTCCACATGGATGAGTACATCGGTCTGCCGGCTGACGCTCCCCAGCGTTTCGGCAACTATCTCCGTGATCACATCTTTGCTCACGCCCCCTTCAAGAGCGTGAACTACATCGACTGCTCCTCTACCAAGGAAGCAGAGTGCGCCCGCTACACCGAACTTCTGAAGAAGTTTCCCACGGACATCGTATGCATGGGTATCGGTGAGAACGGCCACATTGCGTTCAACGATCCCGGCGTTGCGGATTTCAACGATCCTGCTACCATCAAGGCTGTTCCGCTGGATGACGTTTGCCGTCAGCAGCAGGTAAACGACGGCTGCTTTGCCAAGTTTGACGACGTTCCCACCCATGCACTGACGCTGACCGTTCCCACCCTGTTCAAGGGCGGATACCTCTTCTGCTCCGTGCCGGCTCCCACCAAGGCTGCCGCTGTAAAGGAAACGCTCACCACCGATAAGATCGACGAGCACTGCCCGGCTACGATTCTCCGCCGTCATCCCAACGCAATCATGTACTGCGACGCTGACAGCGCTTCTCTCCTGGCATGATTACGAAAATTATCAACGGGCGCGTGATTACGCCCACGGAAATTATCTCCGCCAACGTTTACCTGGACGGTGACAAGATCTCTGCCGTAACGGCAGACGATCTGCCGGCGGATAAGGTGATCGATGCGGGGGGACTCTATGTTTCTCCCGGATTTATCGATATTCACACCCACGGTGCCGTAAACGTTGATTTCACGTCCCCCAAGGGTGAGACAGTGGAAGAAAACGCGGAGAACGTTCTTAAAGCGGTTCATTACCACATGACCCACGGTACCACGTCCATTCTGCCCACTACCGTTGCCGCCTCTCCTCAGAAGATCATGTACGGTCTTACTGCCATCGAGAAGGCAATGGAGATCCAGAAGAAAGAGGGCAAGAATGCACATATCATCGGTGCCCATCTGGAAGGTCCGTATTTTGCTCTGTCTATGGCAGGCGGTCAGGACCCGAACTTCATCACGGATCCGATCCCTGCTGACTACGAAGCAATCGTGGACCGTTTCGGTCCCATCATTTCCCGTTGGAGCTATGCGCCCGAGCGTGACCGCGATGCTTCCTTCTGTAAGTATCTCGTAGCCCACGGCATCACGCCTTCGGCCGGCCATACCGAAGCTATTTACGACGATATGGTCCGCGCACGCGATGCCGGATGTAAATGCGTTACGCACCTGTACTCCTGTACCTCCACTATCACCCGCGATCACGGCTTCCGCCGTCTCGGCGTAATTGAGTGCGCTTACCTGTGGGATGATATGGATATCGAGATTATCGCCGACGGATGCCACCTGCCGCCTGTACTCATTCAGCTTATCGTAAAGCAGAAGGGCACGGATCGCATTGCGCTCATTACGGACTCGCTTCTCGTTGCGGGTGCGGATATTTCGGAAGGTGTTAACGGCTCTGTTGCCTTTGTGCTGGAGGATGGCGTGTGCAAGCTTCACGACCGCAGTGCATTTGCGGGAAGCATTGCTACCACCGACCGTCTAGTTCGTGTTTGCTGCAAAGATGCCGGCATTCCTCTTGTGGAAGCCGTGAAGATGGCAACGGTGAACCCCGCCCGTATGATCGGTGTCAACAAGGGACAGATAGCCCCCGGCTTCGATGCGGATATTCTGCTGTTTGATGAAGACATCAACGTAAAGACCGTTCTCGTGGACGGTCAGGAAATCTACACCTGCTGATATGCACGACGAGTTGACTGCGGTTGACATCCGCAAGATGCAGGAGGAGATCGACTACCGTACCAGTCAGATCACGCCCAAGCTCAAAGAACAGCTGAAGGCTGCGCGGGATTTGGGTGATCTCAGCGAAAACGATGAGTATCACTCCGTGCGCCGTGCACTGAATAAGAATTACGGACGGATTCGCTATCTTCGTGCCATGATCGATACCGCTGTGGTGATTGACGTGGATTCCGCAGAGGATGCGGCAGGGATCTTTGACAAGATCACGATCTACGATGAAGAAACCGAAGAAGAACGCGTAGTCACGATTGTAACCACGCTTCGCAACGACGTGTTCGGCGGATATATCAGTAAAGAATCCCCCTTCGGACAGGCGATTCTCGGTCATAAGGTCGGAGACCGTGTTGAGGTTGTCGTAAACGAATCCTATAGTTATTTCGTGGAAATCCGCAAAATCGAAAAAGGCAAGGATGACGAATCCCTGCCCATCAGTTCCTATTGAGTGAAAAACAGGGGCTGTCGCATTTAGATGCGACAGCCCTAAAGTTTTTCACAAAAGGTGCAAAACTATGAAATTCCGCAGGAATTTGCGGCGATGTTTCCTACACTTTATGAGATATTTCAATGGGAAATACTTATTAATGATTTTTGATTTCGTAATCCTTTTACATTTCCCCCTGTCTCTTATTGACATTTATAAATTCCGTGATATAATAAATTGTATATTCATGTAGACTTTCTGATTCAGGAGAAAAACATATATGCAGGAAAAACGGATTTTATGTTACGGTGATTCCAATACGTGGGGCTACATTCCCGGGGGCGCCGGCAGATTGGATGCGGATAAACGCTGGACAGGTATCTGTCAGGCGGCACTCGGGAAAGAATATACGGTAATCGAATGCGGTCTGAACGGACGTACCACGGTTTTTGGAAATTTGCAGTTCCGCAACGGTGCGGATGGTCTCGGATATGCACTCCTTGAGCAGATGCCGCTGGATCTGGTGGTTCTGATGCTGGGTACCAACGATACTGCTCATACTGATATCGACGGCGTGACAGCCGGTGTGGAAAAGCTGGTGGAGATGCTTCTCACTGCCAACGACTGGGCAGTGGGCTCCCAGAAGGTGTGGCCCCATAACCGACCGAAGGTGCTTCTCGTTTCTCCCGTCTATATTCATACGGACTATCCGCTCATCGCCGGGACGGCTGCAAAAGCGGAGAGGGTAGAAATGTCCCATATGTTTGCCGAGCGTTTTGCACAGATCGCAGAAAAGTACGGCGTGGATTTTTTGGATGCGGCACAGTACGCCGCCCCGTCTCACGTGGACGGAGTACATATCCGCCCCTCCGATCATCCGAATCTGGGACGCGCCGTGGCGAGTAAGATTTTGTCCATTTTTGCTAAAGAGGAATAAGCAGTATGGCTGAAAAACGGATTTTATGTTACGGCGATTCCAATACGTGGGGATACGCCGAGGGCGTGGGCAGACTTCCGTCCGATGAGCGCTGGAGCGGTGTGTGCCAGCATGTGCTCGGGACGGATTATAAAATCCTTGAACACGGAATAATCGGCAGGACTGCCGTGCTGGATGATCCGGACGTGCCGTTTATGAACGGGAAATCCGGTCTCGGATACGCGCTTCGTGCAGATATCCCCATCGATCTTGCAGTGGTGATGCTGGGCACAAACGATCTGATACGTACGGATCCTGCGGGATGCGCGGCCGGATGCAGGGAACTGGCGGAGATGCTTTTTACCGCGAAGGATTGGGTGCTCGGCCGCGTGTGGAATGGTGATCCAAAGGTTCTGATCGTTTCGCCCATCGTTTTTCATCCGGATTACGAGAAGATCAATCCGCAATTTGTAAAAGCAGGACTGCCGGATCTGTCGGGACAGCTTGCCCCGCTGTATGAGGCGATGGCAAAGGAAATCGGTGCGCATTTTCTGGATGCCGCCCAGTATGCATCTCCCTGCGAGGAGGACGGCGTGCATATCCGAAGAGAGGATCATCCGGTGCTTGGCAGAGCCATTGCGGAGAAAATCCGGGAAATTCTTGAGTGAAAAGGGATCTGACCATGGAACATACGGAATACGTATCTGCAGACGAGCTTTTGCGGACTGCGCTGGACGTGGCAGAGCATACGCTCCGATGCGGCGGAGATGTGCGCCGCGTCGAGGAAACGGTCATTCGGATCTGCGCCGCTTTCGGTGCTGTACATACGGAATCGTTCACGATTACATCCGTGATTGTTGCATCTGTCTGGATGCCGGACGGATCCCATTCTCAACAGATGCGAAGGGTATACGGATATTCAAACAATCTGGAAGCATTTGAAACATACAACAGTATTTCCCGCAGTCTCTGCGCCGGAACGATGACTCTTTCCGAGGCACGGGAGGCTGTAAAGCAGGCGCGGCATAAAAAGCCATACCCCTGGTGGGTCTATTATCTGGGCGCAGTTCTTGCCGCCGGCGGATTTGCCATTTTCTTCGGCGGTTCGATTATGGACGCTGTTGCCGCCGCGCTCTGCGGCATGGTGATTACCTTTGTTAACAGCCGCCTTGACAGCGGAACAAATCAGATTGCCGGAACGGTGCTGGGATCGTTTATTGCAGGCATCGCGGCCAGCTGTCTTGTTCTTTTGGGTGTGGGCGGAAACGTGGAAAAAGTGATGATCGGTGCAATCATGCTTCTGATTCCCGGCGTTGCATTCAGTATTTCCTTGCAGGATCTGTTCGGCGGGGACGTTCTGTCCGGCACGCTTCGGTTTATTCAGGCGATCCTTTTGGCACTGTCTATTGCCCTGGGCTTTTCTTTGTCCATGATCGCTTTTCACAGCGGATTGCCGGTAGCAGAGTCGGTATCCGCCGCTGACTGGGTCGTTCTCGTTACCGGCGTTGTGGGTACGGTGGGCTTCAGTCTGATTTTCAGTACGCGCCTTCGCCATATCCCCTATGCAGCTTTGGGTGGCTTTATTTCCTGCCTGGTATATCTTCTGGCTTTAAAGTGGGGTGGGTTGGATGCGTTCTGGTCCAATATGCTGGGGGCTGCGGCAGGCGCGGTATATTCTCACATCTGCGCTACGGTGCGAAAGGCACCGCGGAACATTTTCCTGATCGCCTGCATGATTCCCTTGGTGCCCGGCAGCGGCCTCTACTATACCATGGATTATCTGATTTCTCACGATACGGCGACGGCGATGCAGTACCTGTCTCTTACGCTGCAGACAGCCATCGGCATTTCTGCCGGCTTCGTGTTTGTGACCGCCTTTCAGCATGCGCTGGATCATTTGCGGCACCGACGCAAAATCTGATTTTTGTTCACTTTTGAATTTTACATATGCATAAAGAAAAGGGGAAGCGAAATGAAAGAATATACGATTGTCAAAAAAGGTGAAACACTGGATTGGGACCGTGTTCCTGCACTGTCTATGGAAACCCAGGAGTGGAGCAGTAAGACTGATATTTCGGCGATTGCAAAAATTTGTTATGATGCCGAGAATCTGTATGTATACCTGGAGGCAAAAGAGAAGCACATCCGCGCAGTAGAAAAGATGCCTGCCGGCTCGCCCTGTCAGGACAGCTGTTTGGAATTTTTCTTCCGTCCGGATATAAATGACGAGCGATATATGAACTTTGAGTTCAGCCCTACCGCCTGTTATTACGTAGGTATCGGCAGAACCGTGGATAACCTGGTTCGCCTCGTGCCCGACGGCTGGGATCCCTTTGAGGCAAAGCCTGTGTATACGGATGACGGCTGGTATATCACGTACCGCATTCCGCTTTCCTTCATTCGCATCTATTTCCCGAACGTGTCGTTTACTTCCGGTAAGGAGATCCGTGCCAATTGCTACAAATGCGGCGACTGCACGGAGATTCCTCACTACATGGCGTGGTGCTCTCTGCCGTATGTGAATTCCGCTTTCCATCAGCCGAAGTATTTTGGCCTGATGCGTTTTGCGTGACCTTTTTTCTTCCGTGTAAATAACTGCTGATTGTGAGTTTTTTCCATGAGCGAACAGATTGTAAAGCTTGGCGTAGTCGGTTTGGGTCGGGGTGCTTACGTAGCAAAATTCATGGTGGGCGAGAAGAACGTCCAAATCCGGGCCATATGTGATAAAAATGAAGAAAAGCTTGCCGATGCAAAAATACTGTTTACGGAAGAGAAAAAGGTGGCAGATCTTCTTTGCTTTTCCGATTATGATGAAATGCTTCGCTCCGATATAGATGCTGTGTATATCGCGACGGACGCCATCTATCATGTGCCGTTTGTTATTAAGGCGCTGGAGGCAGGCAAGCACGTTCTCAGCGAAATTCCTACAGTGAATTCGCTGGAGGAAGCAAAACAGCTTCGCGCTGCGGTAAAATCCCATCCGCACCTAAAATATATGGCTGGTGAGAACTGCTGTTACTGGGCGTTTATTGATGCGTGGAAGCAGATGTACGAGGAGGACCTCCTGGGAGAAGCTATCTATGCGGAAAGTGAATACCTGCATGCGGACGATTTCAAAAAAATGAAGCCGGAAGATTATCCGCCGGAGCATTGGCGTTCCTTTAATCCGTCTATCAAGTATTTGACACATAACCTGGGTCCGCTTCTGTATATCATGAAGGACCGCTGTGTTTCCGTTACCTGTATGGAGCCTACGGTTCAGTATAATCCCTACCGCACGCAGAAAAACGGAGTGGCACTCTTCAAAACGGAAAAAGGTGCGGTGATCCGCATCCTCATTCTGTTTGATGCCTACCTTACCTTTGATCACAATTTTTCCATTATCGGTACGCGCGGAACGGTGGAAACCGATAAAATCAAGCCGTTGGACGAGGCATATTCCTACGCGCGGCTTTCCTCTGTTCCGGGCAGCATCTCGAGAAAAATCGAGATCCCGGTAACACTCGGTTATCCGGAGGAAGCGGACGAGGGCGGTCATGGCGGTGCCGATCAGAAAATGATGAAGGCTTTCATCCGCTGTATAGTGGAGGATACGGAGCCGCCCATCGATGTGGATCTGGGTATCCGGATGTCTTTACCCGGTATTATTGCGCATGAGTCCGCTGTGAACGGCGGAATGTCCATGGACATTCCCGATCCGGAGGATTTCTGATATTACGCGCACCCGAAAGGAGAATACGATGCACATTACGTTTCTTTCTCCCATTGACGGAGACGTTTTGAATCGGTATGACGGCAGAGAAGAGGGCGGCAGCCTGTTTGTTCCCATACGGATTTCGGCTCCTGCCGAATATTCTGTTTTTGTAAACGGCGTCCCCTGTGCCTATGCGGACGGAGTATATACGGCTGAGATTCGGCTGGACGGATACCGCAATACCGTTGCCGCCGTTGCGGAAAAGGATGGCGAACGGGCGGAGTCGTCCATTGCGTTATACCGTTTCAAAAACGCTTTTATGAAGTACCGTTTGGCAATTGACGATATTATCTGGTCGGTAGAGGAGTTGGCAAAGGGCGATTATTCCTCCGTGTTTGCCCATCCGTTCTTTGCCATTTTCAAGCGTCTGCACGATGATTTCGGTACGAAAACACAGCTGAATCTGTACTATGAAACAGTTGACGGAAGCTTCAATCTGTCCATGATGCCGGATCGGTATAAGGCGGAGTTTGAAGAGGCGTCCGATTGGCTGAAGCTTACGTTTCACGCAAGACAGGATAAGCCGGATCGGATTTACCGCTTTGCCCCGTACGAGGAGTTGTACGAGGACTATAAAAAGGTTACAAAAGAGATTGTTCGCTTTGCCGGAGAAAATGCGGTAAAGACGGCGGTGAACGGGCTCCACTGGGCGGAGACTACCCGGGAGGGGGCCCGTGCACTCCGATCGGTGGGTGTCCGCTGTCTTGTGGGATATTATATCTTTGATGAAAACGGTGATCCCCACGTGGCGTATTATCTGAATCATGACGAAACGGTGCACGCATCGGGCCGTGATTTCTGGGTGGATACGTCGGAGGATATTATTTTCTCCAAGGATAAGATCGTCATTGACGCCCATTCTCTTGACGAAATCGCTTCCTGTCTGGACGAGGTGAAAGCGCGTCCTCACGAAGCCGGCACGATCAATCTGGTAACGCACGAGCAGTATTTTTTCGAGCACTACGAGAACTATATGCCGGATTATGAGAAGAAGATCCGCACAGCTGTGCAGTGGGCCCATGATAACGGCTATACTCCTGCCTTTCTGGATGAGGCGATCGCGGAGGAAATGCCGACGGCGTTTTTGTGATGCCGGAAAACGAAAAACCAAAGAATTTTTCATACGCACTTTTCACAGTGCGTATTTTTTGCTATAATATGTACGAGAAAAGTAACGGTAACGAGGATTGTATGCAGAAAACGGTTATTGGAATTCTGGCGCATGTAGATGCAGGAAAAACAACGCTGGCAGAAGCGATTCTGTATCAGACGGGGAGGATCAGGAAAATCGGACGTGTGGATCATGGGGATACCCTGATGGATACCCATGCTTTGGAACGGGAGCGCGGCATCACTATTTTTGCAAGTCAGGCTACCTTTTCCGTGGGGGATTTGGACATAACTCTTCTGGATACGCCAGGCCACGTGGATTTTTCTGCGGAAACGGAGCGTACTCTGCAGGTGCTGGACGGGGCGATTCTCGTCATCAGCGGAACGGACGGCATACAGGCACATACCCGTACGCTGTGGAAACTGCTTGCGCTGTATCGGATTCCTACGTTTGTTTTTGTGACCAAAATGGATTTTGCCCGTCGGGACAGAGCCGAAATTCTGAAGGAACTTCGCGAAGAATTTGGAGAAGGATGTATCGATTTCAGTGAGGATACCCGTGAGGCACGCATGGAGCAGCTTGCCATGTGCCGTGAGGATATCCTGGATGCTTATTTTTCCACCGGTACGGTATCAGATGCAGATATCACTGCTTTGATCCGGCAAAGGCTTGCATTCCCCGTGTGCTTCGGATCGGGACTCAAGCTGACCGGTATCGACGCCTTTCTGGATGTCTTGTCCCGGTACGGCGTACCGGCGGATCGACCGGCGGCATTCGGGGCAAAGGTGTTCAAGATTACCTATGATTCCCAGGGGAACCGATTGACCCATATGAAAATTACAGGCGGTACGCTTCGTGTGCGTGACGTTTTGACCGTAGGCGAGGCGGAGGAAAAGGTCGGACAGATTCGCGTGTATAACGGCGTAAAGTTCCAAACAGCAGACCAAATGGAAGCGGGCGGAATATGCACGGTTCCAGGATTGGAACTGACCAAAAACGGCCAGGGAATCGGCATAGAGGCGGATACGGGTACCAAGTCGGAGGCC
>JAZQDY010000088.1:0-14573 GCA_045547015.1 Eubacteriales bacterium
GCCCCAGTTCTGCCGCAATGATGGCAATAAAGAAAATTGCCAGCGGGGCCCCGGCACCGCCCAGCGCATCTGCCGCCATACCGACGGCAACCAGAGAGAACATAACGAGCCCAGGTGCGCCCAGTGCATAACCGATAGCAATTGCCATGGCAGGTCCGTCTGCGGTTTGGGCATATCCGCCGATTGTGGTAAGAATTTCGATGCCGAATTGGGAACCGATCGTTTTCAGAATCGTACCGATGAGCAGGGAAGCAAACAATCCCTGCGCCATGGCACCCATGGCATCTATAAAATACCGCTTTGCGTACTTCTTCAGTGTATCTCTCCGGATAGTCTGTTTTACGTTCATAGGCGGTGTCCTCGCTGTAAAAGAATGATGCCCGGAGAAAACTCCGGGCAAAGGTTTCCGACGCGGTCGGCTGGTGCCGGTGGCGGGGGTCGAACCCGCACCCTGTTGCCAGGACTGGTTTTTGTGTCCAGCACGTCTGCCAATTCCATCACACCGGCATGGTGTATATAAACTAGCAATAGTATACCACAAACAAAAGTAAATTGCAAGATTTAACGCAATAAAAAATTCACAAAAAAACAGCCGATGGTAAAACATCGGCTGTTCGTTTTGCTGTAAGTTCAACCAGGATACGGGTCAGGTAATCAGTCTGCCATACGGTCGAGCAGGTAGATGGAGCGTGCCAGCTGTACCTTGGTAACAACTGCGTCTGCATCTACTTCCGTCGTGGTGATATCGAAGATGTAATTGGCTGCAGCCCAAGCAAAAGCGTCTCTTGCGTCTGCATCGATATCATTGTAATCCTTGTAGGTACGCAGATCTACGGTTTCGTACAGTGCCAGTTCCAGTTCTTTTGCCAGATTATAGAAAGCAACAGCCAGATCTTCGCGGGTCAGTTCCTTCTTGGCGGAAGCGGCAGGGATAATCTTCTTTGCGGCGAGTTCATCCTTGGTGAGGTCCAGATACTTGCAGAACAGATCGGTAAGATCGCCGAACGTCATAACAGTCTTAGAACCGAAAGTGCCGTCCTCACTGCCTGCAAGCAGATCCTTGTTCAGAACGTATGCGGTGCCGTTGTAGTAATAAGGCTCTGCATCGATATCGGAATATACATTGTACCAAGCAGTCTTGCCTTCTTTAGCTTGTGCGATCTTTTCTTTCAGCTCAGCCAGTTTCTTGGCCGCAGCCGCTTCTTTTTCCAGTTTTTCCTTTTCTTCGGGGGTCAGTTCGGGAACAGCAGGCTTTTCGGGAGCTTTCTCTTCTTCTGCTTTCTCTTCCGTTACGTCTTCCTTCAGAACGGGAACAACGGCAAGCGTCCATTTACCGTCTGCGTATACGGGTCTGTATTCGAAGTCGTACTTCGTGCTGTCAAAGCCGGCAATGAAGCCCCAGTTGTAACTGAAGCCGGGGATGATGCCGCCGATAGTGCCGTAGCCGGGAATAGTTACGGTCCAGCCGTTATTGATGAAGCCGTTGCTGCCGCCGATAATCGGGAACCAGGTACCGGGGCGGGAGGGTGCAGCAGTAGGCGTTTCTAGCACGTAGATGGACACGTCCGTGTAAACGGAGGAATCCTTAATGGAGACTCTGATATCACCGGTGCCTTTTTTCAGACCGGTAATCGTGCCGGTCTCCTCATCAAAGGAGATGATGCTTTCATCGGCAATTGTGTATTCCAGCTCATAGGGGAATGCATGCCAGGGATAAGCAGCACCGTTAATGGTAACGTATGCGTACAGGGTAGTGGACTGTCCCACAACAATACGGGGAGAGGCAAGGCGGGTAACGATTTCCAGATTAGTAACAACATCCGGATCCAGAGCTTTTACAGTAATCGTGATGAAAGCAAAGGTGCGCTGTTCATTGGATACGGAAATCGTTGCTGTGCCGGCGGCGTTTGCATAGACATAGCCGTAGGGATTTACAGCAACGACGCTGGGATCGGTGGATACGTAAGTTACACCGGCGCCGAAGCCCAGATTGTAGGTGGAGAACTGCTCCAGCTCAATGCTGTCTTTGTAATAGGTAGCCAGACCGGGAGTCAGAACAATATTACCGGAATAAGAGGGATAAAGAACAGACCAGTAATAACTTCCGTACATTTCCTTCCACTGTTCAGTGGTGAGACCGTTGAGGAAGGGCATATAAAAGCCGTTATAGGGCAGATACGGATTGAATGAGGAGACAGGAAAACCGGGGGTGGGGGCAACAGGCATCGCGGCGCCATCGGTGTCTGCTGCGTAAGCGACAGATACAGCACCGGACAGAAGCATCACCGAAGCGAAAAGACCGGCGAGCAGTTTCAGAGATTTTTTCATAGTCAAACTCCTTAAATTTAATTCCATAGGTGAAAATCCTATGTTCATTCTACTATAAATAGGGCGATTTGTCAAGTATTATCGCAAAATATGGAAAATACAGGACATGTTTTTTGAGGATAGACGAGTACATTTCGAATATGTTCCCGGAATCGGAAAATTTTGTCTGTCCTTTGCTGTATACACGCACCAAAAGCGTCCAAGGTCACATTGCGCGGGAAATTTTTCCTGTTTATCCTTCCCGTTCTTCTTCCAGTGTTGTAAATTTCGTATACTGTCCGAACCAGCCCATTTTTACGTTGCCGGTAGAGCCGTGGCGGTTTTTCGCTACGATGATTTCGGCAGTGTTCTGTGGTTCACCTTCGGACTTATAATATTCGTCTCTGTAAAGGAAGAGTACAATATCCGCATCTTGCTCAATGGCGCCGGAGTCGCGGAGATCAGAAAGCATCGGGCGCTTATCGGTACGGGATTCAGGACCGCGGGACAGCTGTGCACAGCAGATGACGGGCACCTGCAGCTCTTTGGCCAAAAGCTTCAGCGAACGGGAGATTTCCGAAACCTCCTGTACGCGGTTGTCGATACGCCTGTCGCTTTGCATAAGTCCCAGATAGTCGATGACCACCATGCCCAGATTCTTTACGCGGCGGAGTTTTGCTTTCATGCCGGTAACGGTAATACCGGGGGTGTCATCAATCAGAATCTGACAGTCGGAAAGACGGGAAGATGCGTGTGCCAGCTTCGTCCAGTCTTCGTCGGTGAGCTCGCCGCTGCGGAGATGGTAGCTGTCAATCAGTGCTTCGCTGGAAAGGACACGGCTGACAAGCTGTTCCGCCGACATTTCCAAAGAGAAGATGGCCACCGCTTTCTTGGATGACTGTGCTGCGGAGGTGGCCACGTTCATGGCAAAACTGGTTTTACCCATACCGGGGCGGGCACCGACCAGCACCAGATCGGATTTTCCAAGACCTACAAGCACCCGGTCAAGACCTGAGAAGCCGGTGGGCATGCCCAGAACTTCCGCCTTGTTCTCATTCAGCATATGAAGCCGGTCATAGACCTGTACCAATGCATCGCGGATATGTACGAAATTCTTGTTTTCGTGTCCCTCGGCAATGGCAAAGATTTTCTGCTCCGCCATTTCGATCAGGTGGGGAACATCATCCTGTTCGCTGTATGCGGTTTCTGCAACTTCTTCACAGACACCGATCAGGGAACGGAGAATACTCTTGTCCCGAACGATAGCGGCATAGTCTTTTATGTTGGCGGCGCTGGGGACAATCTCGGAAATGAGACGTATGTAATCCTTGCCGCCTGCCTCGTCATAAACGCCATTCTTAATCAGTTCGTCAAGCAAAGTGACTACGTCAATGGTGCGGGAGCGCAGGTACATTCCCTGCATGGTGCGGAACAGCTCCGCATGTTCTTCCAACTGAAAATCATCAGCGGAAAGAACGCCGGCAAGCTGGTCCATGCAGGTAGGATCAATCAAAATAGCGCCGAGAACGGACTGCTCCGCCTCCAGAGAAAAAGGCATTCGCCTGCTTATTTCTGCATTCATAAGCTATTATGAATCCGATACGACAACGTTGATTTTGCCGGTGACTTCCGTGTAGAGCTTTACGTCGAAAGCATACGTGCCAAAAGCACGGATAGGACCGTCCATGACAATCTTACGCTTGTCAACGGCAATACCGTGATCCTTCTCCAAAGCCTCTGCTATGTCCTTGGCGGTAACAGAGCCATAGAGACGGCCGTCTGCACCGGCGGTGGATTTCAATTTTACCATGATGCCGGTGAGCTTTTCGGCTATGGCACGGGCGGCGGCTTTTTCTTCTTCAATTTTGTGGAGGCGTGCCTCTTCCTTGGATTTCAGTTCGCTCATGATTTTTGCATCAGCTTCAACGGCCAGCCCTTTGGGGAAAAGGAAGTTCCGGGCGTATCCGTCGGATACGTTGATAAGCTCCCCCTTTTTTCCCTGTGCTTTTACATCTTGCAGAAGTACTACTTTCATATTATTTCACCTTGTTCCGTAAGGAAATCCTTTCGAGTAATTATATGTGTTTATTTTTGTTTTTGAGATTCAGCCGGCGCGGATTCATCCGTGCCGTCAAGATAGGCATCTATGGCGATTTTCAACTGTACAAGGGCATCGTGAAGGGTGGAGGTGACCTGTGCTGCCGCCATATCGAAATGGCTGCCGCCCTTCAATCTTTCGAGAATCAGCTGTACGTTGATTACGTCGCCGGAACGGGCGGAAATGTGCACCACGTCTCCGATACGGATCAGCGCAAAGGATGCCTGTACGCCTTCTACCGTGAGAAGCTTATCGGCGGCTTTGGCGGCGGCAATGCGGTCACCCGCATCTCCTTCGCCCTCTCCCAGAGCGATGGCCATAACCCCACGGTAAATCACTACGTTGGAGCGGAATTTCGCTTCTCGTATGAAATCATCCAGATCTGTCTTGAACAGATTCTGGGCTTCAGCGGGGACGGCACCGCGGTCTCTGAGATACAGCGCCGCACTGAACGTACGGGTACCGGTGTTTTTGGTGAACTGCTTGGTGTCCAGCAAAATACCGGCCATCATCAGATTGGCTTCCTCCCTGCGGAGCAGATTTTCGGGAAGCACCTGCTCCAGCATTTCCGCCACCAGTTCACAGGCGGCAGAGGCGGAGGGCTCAATGTAGGAGATCAGCGGCGTTCTCTCAAATTCTGCTGTTTTTCTGTGGTGATCGATTACCACCATGTTTTCAATATTCTGGAACAGTTCCGGAGACTCCACTTTTGCCGGATTGTTTACGTCCACCACGATCAGAAGCGTGTGCGCGGAAACCAAATCCAGCGCTTCGCTCGTGTCTATGAGAATGTCCTCGTATTCCGGCACAGCGGAGAGTATTTGCCGGCATCCTGCCAGATTCGGATCGCGGAGATCTGTTACGATGTTTACCCGGCTGCCGCAGAAGAGGGCGAGCCGTGCCATGCCTACCGCCGCACCGAATGCGTCGAAATCTGCATATTTGTGTCCCATAATCAGTACATTGGAGGCGCGGGAGATATGGAGAATCAATTCATTGGCAATTACGCGGGCACGTACCTTTGTACGCTTCTGCATGGTTTTTGTGCGGCCGCCGTAAAACGCAATACCTGTTTCGTTTTTCACTACGACCTGGTCGCCGCCGCGCTGCAGAGCCATATCCAGAGCCGCAGAGGCGGCGCGTTCTTTTTCGGTAAATTCGCCGCGGACGTTGGCAACGCCCACCGAAATGGTAACAGGCACTTTGGCATCACCGATGCGGATGTTGCGGATCTTGTCCAGAATGTCAAATTTGCGGACGATGAAGTCATCCAGATGGCGGGCCTCAAATACAAACAGATACCGGTCACGCTCGTATTCTTTCAGAATGCCTTCCGCTTCTGCAGCCCATTCACGGAGAACGTTTTCGATTTCCACCGCAACGGTGCGGAATTTCTCCTGCTCATACTGCAGCAGTTCTTCCAGATTATCCATAAGGATATAGGCTACGACCGCCTCGCTCTCGGCCAGCTGTTTATACAGACGTTCCGTTTCGGTTACATCGGAAAGCGAGAGAAGACAAAACGCTTTTTCTTTTGCACGGAATGTGTGTACCCGTGCCCGGTAGGATCGATCACCCAGGGAGACAGCAGCACCGTCAGCAGCATTTTCGGTGAGAATATCGGCTACGGTGCGGCTCAGATATTCGTCTGCGCAGTGCCCGTACAGTTGTACCTTGGATTCTGTTGCGGAAGCGAACGCCCGGTTATACCAGATAATCCGCTCTTCCGCTTCATCACAGATGAATACGGGGGCGTTGAATCGCATCACCGTGTCCACCATGATATTGCCGAGAACGGGTGTCAGCGTCTGACTGTCTGCGCCGTGCGCACTGGCTCGATCAAAAAAGAGGTGGATGCAGAACGCTGCGGCTGCGGCAAGGATAAACGCACCGATGCAGAGCACCGGGAGCGGAATTTCTGTATATGTTCCCAGTATGGCAACAAGAGCAAGAATGAGGGCGGCAGCCGCTATGCCCAGAATGGTGGACAGCGGAAAGCGTCCGGAGAAAAGGGAACGGTGAGATTGTTTTGACATGATGTCCTTCTTTCTTTCCGCAGAAAAAGCCAGTCCGTATTACGGGTCGGTACTTTCCCTTTGGAATACGATATAAATGCCGTAGAAGGCCGCGAACGTGAGAAACCAGTACAGACCGGCGGCGGCAATCATAAGCGCCAGAAAAACCAGTGCCAGCCGGCTGACAGCGCCGAGCGATTCGGCACGGCGGAACTGAAAAAACAGTGTGGAAAGTCCCAGAACAGAGAGGGGCAGAAGAAAAATCAGTGAAAGATTATAAAAGGCATAATACAGTGCCTGTGCATCCGGGACAGCGGCGAACAAAAAGGCAGAGATTTGTGCGGCAATATATACCACGGCCATTCCTTTTGTGGGGATCATCCGCCATCCGTTTTGCAAAAACGGTACGTCTGCTTCCATGTGAATGAGCATACGGCGGACAAGACCTGTGGAGATATAGGCAATGAGAAACAGCGCGCATCCGGCTATGGCGGGGAAGAGCAATGTAATGCCGGAAACAAGGATAGATGCACTTTCCTCTGTGAAAATCGGCATCTTGCCTGCATCAGCTGTGATGACGGTCAGTTCTGTCAGCTGTCGGATACAGTCTGCGCGCAGAGTCTGCAGAAAAACGGGAAGTGGAATCTGCCGGACGACCAGCAAAACGGCAGCTGACACAGCGCTTACAAACGCCGCAGCGACAGAAATGATCGCGATGGCGGCCATGCGTGATTTCCACATCCGGATGGAAAAGGCGGCGGAAAAACCGACAGGCAAAAAGATAAAGGCCACAACAGCGGTGACGGTGTCCGGGGCAGTGCATGCGATGAGTACCGCGCAGAGCGCCGGCGCAATGAGTGTCACAGGGGAACGATGGAACAGCAGAAGTACACAAAACAGCGCACCGGATACGGCGGAGGTTATGATAAACAGCCCGCTCAGTTGAACAGAAAGAAAAGAGAGGGCGAGGAGTGCACCGGAAAGCACGGCGGCTCCCGGCAGGGAAAGGGAAGGGATCGCTGTATTGCGTGCCGTATTGCTTGACACCTGACACACCTCACACACATAACGATACATAGTACATTATACCACAAATTTTCCCCGATAGATGAAGTATTTGTAAAATTTCGCTGTTTCGGTACTTTTTCCTTTACAATATTTTACCGAAAAAGCAAAACATATGTTGCATCCCGCCAAAAATGGTATATAATATATACAGTGAAGGGAAGCGTTGCCTTTCCCGGAATCTATTACGTATACAGAGGTGCGTTTGCCATGGCAATGCCGCAATTTCAGAATAAAACCGCGATTCTTCTGGGCGCGGGCGTGTCTAATATGCCCCTTGCGGGATATCTTGTGTCTCACGGTGCTGTTGTTACGGCACGGGATAAAAAAACGGAAGAAGAAATGGGGGAGAACGCCGGAAAACTGCACTCCCTTGGCGTATCCGTTGTGGGCGGCGAGCACTATATGGACAATCTTCGTGCAGATTATATTTTCCGCTCTCCCGGATTCCGCCCGGATCTTCCGCCGCTCAAGGAGGCGGTGGCGCAGGGGGCCGTGCTGACTTCCGAAATGGAGCTGTTTCTCGAGAACCGTCCCTGTACAGCCATCGGTATTACCGGCAGTGACGGCAAAACGACTACTACCACGCTTATCTCGGAGATTCTCCGGCACGCTGTCCGGGACAGCGGGGCATCCGTTTTTTTGGGCGGCAATATTGGTGAGCCCATGCTGCACCGTATTGAGTCCATGACTGAACGGGATTATGCGGTGGTGGAGTTGTCCAGCTTTCAGCTGATGACGGTGAACAGTGCCCCCGACGTTTCGGTGATTACCAATATCACCCCGAACCATCTGAACTGGCATACAGGCATGGAGGAGTATATTGAGGCGAAAGCGAAGATTTTGTCCGGATGCGGCCGGGCGGTCATGAATTATGAAAACGAAATCACGCGGAGGCTGGCCGCGGACGCACCGTGCCCGGTTACGTTGTTTGCGCACGAGTCGATTCCCGATACGGCTTTGCGTCCGGAGGATTCCGCCGTTTATGAAAAGGACGGTGTGATCGTATTCCGCCTTGCGGGCGAGTCGGAGGAGTTTCCGATTCTTTCCGTATCCGATATTATTTTGCCCGGACGGCATAACGTGGAGAATTACATGGCGGCCATTGCCGCCGTGCGCGGGTATGCGTCGCCTGAAGATATTGCCGCGGTGGCGCGGTCCTTCCGCGGTGTAAAACACCGCCTGGAGCTGGTGCATGAAACGGGCGGCGTGTCCTATTACAACAGTTCCATCGATTCGTCACCTACGCGCACAGCCGCCGCACTCAGCGCTATGGGAAAGCGATCTCTGGTGGTGATCTGCGGCGGATACGATAAAAACATTCCTTTTGAACCGCTGGCGGATGCACTGCTCCGGCACGGAAATATCCGTGCGGTGGTTCTAACCGGCGCCACGGCGGAGAAAATTGAGGAGGCAGTCAAAGCCCATCCGGACTTTGATCGGCGTACTTTTGCGATACTCCGCAAGCCGGACTTTGCCGAGGCGGTTTACGCAGCGTCCGATGCCGCCGAAAGGGGCGACGCTGTGCTGCTTTCGCCTGCGTGCGCAAGCTTTGATGCCTTTGCCAATTTTGAAAAGCGCGGCGAGCGGTTCTGCGAGATCGTGCGTACCATCAGCCGCTGACGAATGAAAGAAAAGGGGAAGAAAGGACTATGCTGGCATCTGAATCTCTTCGCGACGGACGGGAACGGGCGGCGGCGGTATCGCTGGACACACTGATTCCCGAAGATCATATCATACGAAAAATCGATCATGCTATCGACTGGCAGGCCTGCTCGGAGCCTTTGCGCTCTTATTACAGCGCGGAACGGGGCAGACCCGCGTTCGAGCCGGAGATCCTTTTGGCGGTGGCGCTGCTGCGGCATATCTACCGGCTGGATTCTCTGCGCGCCACGGCGGCAGAGCTGCAGACAAATCTGGTATACCGCTGGTTTATCGGATGTCCTCTGCATCAGCCCGTGCCGCATTTTTCCACCATCAGTTCCAATATGCTTCACCGCATTCCGGCGGAAAAGTTCGATGAGGCTTTTGCGAAGGCGCTCTGCTGTATTATTGACGGGGGCGCGATGCGTCCGGAGGATTTGGTGTACGAATCTCCGTTTCTCAAAAAGGACGGCTGGTACGAGCAGCTGTGCATGCGGTATTTTCTGGCGGTGGATCAGCTTTCCTTCCCTGAACCCAGCGCGGTTTCTCCGCAGCTGTCGGATGCCGGTCAGATCGGATTGCTTATATGATGGAGAAGAGCAGGAATCTTCGCGGATGCCTGCTCTTTTTTTGTCTGTCCTCTTGACTTGTTTTTTTAATCATCGTATAATGATTTCGTGCCGATCCCCATTATTACATTTGAGGTGTCCTATGCGTGAACTTATGAAAATAACTGATGCCGGAATAAAAAAACAGTCCCGTCCCATACGGATCGTACAGTTCGGGGAGGGGAATTTTTTGCGTGCATTTGCCGATTATATGATTGATATTGCCAACGAAAAAGGCGTTTTTGACGGTGCGATCGCCATTGTAAAGCCGAAAGCCGGCGGATCTGTTGCCCGGTTTCGGGAGCAGGACTGTCTGTACACGGTGATTCTCCGAGGAAAAGAAAATGGAGAAACGGTAAATACCCATAGAATCGTTACATCCGTTTCAACGGTTCTGGAGCCGTTTTCTGATTATGAAGTATATGAAGCGTTGGCAAAGTGCCCCACGGTACGGTTTGTGATTTCCAACACTACGGAAGCCGGTATTGTGCTGGATGAAACAGATACGCCGGACGGGGTGCCGGGCACTTTCCCCGGGAAAATTACAAAGTTTTTGTATACCCGCTATCTGGCGTTCGGGGGCGATCTGGAAAAAGGACTAATTTTTTTGCCAACGGAGCTGATAGAGCATAACGGACGAAAGCTGAAGGAATACGTCCTTCGGCTGGCGCAGATCTGGAATCTGCCGGCGGCCTTTATGGACTGGGTTTCTGATGCCTGCATTTTTACTGATACGCTGGTTGACCGCATTGTGACCGGCTATCCGAAGGAGGAAGCGGAAACACTGTGGGATACGCTCGGATATAAAGACGAGCTTCTGGATGTGGGTGAGCCGTTTGGTTTGTGGGTGATCGAAAGCGGGAAGGACATAAGCCGGGAGTTTCCTCTGCGGGATGCCGGCCTTCCGGTGGTGTTTACCGATGATCTCAGACCGTATCGGGAGTGTAAGGTACGGGTGCTGAACGGCGCCCATACCGCCTCCGTCCTTATGGGATATCTGTGCGGCTTTGACATTGTGCGTGACTGTATGCAGGATGCTGTAATGGGGGCGTTTATCCGCCGTACCGTGCGGGAGGAGATCGTACCGCTGGTGCCTCTGCCCGCTGCGGAGACGGCGTCGTTTGCCGATTCCGTTTTTGAACGGTTTGAGAATCCCTATATTGATCACGCACTCTTGGCCATTTCGCTGAATTCCGTATCAAAATGGCGGGCCCGCGTGCTGCCGTCTGTCCGGGATTACGTGGAGAAAAACGGTACGCTGCCGCGCCTTCTCACGTTTTCGTTTGCCGCACTGCTGGCTTTTTATTCCGGCACGGAACTGCGTGACGGCGTCCTTTACGCTAGGCGTGCAAACGGAGATGCGTACATGATCCGGGACGAGGCGTCTGTACTCACTTTCTTTGCGGAAACCAGCGGTCTTTCCGTAGCTTCTTTTGTGGAAGCTGCGGCACAGCGGACGGATTTTTGGGGAGAGGATCTCAGCAGAATATCCGGCTTCACCGATACGGTGACCGGCTGGCTTTCGGCTATTAGGAAAGATCCTGCCGCCGCTCTTTATGATGTGTTGGAGGAGAAAAAATGAAAGCGATCCGTATTCATTCGTCTGACACGGTGGCTGTTGCCGTAGAAGATTTGCATCCGGGGGATACCGTAACGGTCGATACCGTGTCGGTGACGCTGAAAGAGGAGATTCCCGCCGGACACAAATTTTCCCTTGCACCTGTCTCAGAGGGGGCGCAGATTATAAAATACGCCGCTCCTATCGGTCACGCAAAAACGGCAATCGATGCAGGCTGTCACGTGCACACGCACAACGTCCGCTCCAATCTGGGAGATCTTCTCACGTACGAGTACGCTCCGTCTTTTACTGAGTGTCCTCGGCGTACGCCCGGTACGTTTATGGGATACCGCCGCCCGGATGGGCGAGTGGGTATCCGCAACGAAGTCTGGATTGTACCTACGGTGGGGTGCGTGAATACCGTGGTGCGGGAAATGGAAAGGGCGGCGGCATCCTTCGTTACGCCCCGGATCGACGGCGTGTTTGCGTATAATCATCCGTACGGATGCTCCCAACTGGGGGACGATCAGAACCGGACACTGAAGTACCTGAGCGGGCTGATCCGCCATCCTAACGCCGCCGCCGTGCTGGTAGTAGGGCTCGGCTGTGAAAATGCCAATATAGACGAACTCAAAAAAGTACTGGGTGAGTATGATCCGCACCGCGTCCGCTTTCTTGTCTGCCAAAACGAGGAGGACGAGGTGGCCGCCGGCGTGGAGATTCTCCGTGAATTGTGTGCGTATGCCGATACGCTTTTCCGTACGCCCTGTCCTACGTCTGAGCTTGTGATCGGTCTCAAATGCGGCGGATCGGACGGCTATTCCGGTATTACGGCGAATCCTCTCCTGGGCACATTTTCCGACCGTCTGATTGGAGAGGGCGGCTCCGCCATCCTTACGGAGGTGCCGGAGATGTTCGGCGCCGAAACGCTTCTGATGAATCGATGCCGTTCGGAAAAGCAGTTCCGGGATACTGTAAGCATGATAAACGGATTCAAACAGTATTTTATGCGATACGGAGAGAAGGTGGACGAAAATCCCTCTCCCGGAAATAAGGCAGGCGGTATCACAACGTTGGAGGATAAATCGCTCGGGTGCGTGCAGAAGGGCGGTACGGCGCCGGTGGAGGACGTGCTTGCCTACGGCGATGCCGTCCGCGTACACGGCCTGTCCCTCCTGTACGGACCGGGCAACGATCTGGTTGCCGCCGGTGCGCTTGCAGCCGCCGGTGCCCAGATGATTCTGTTTACCACAGGGCGGGGCACTCCCTTTGGAGCACCGGTACCTACTGTAAAGATTGCCAGCAATTCTGCCCTTGCGGAAAGAAAGAAAAACTGGATCGATTTTGATGCGGGACGGCTGCTTTCCGGTGAATCCGCGGTGGCGGTGTCAGAGGATTTTTATCGTTATTTGCTTTCGGTGGCTTCCGGTGAGGTCCGGGCAAAATCCGAGTCCTGGGATAAGCATGAACTTGCAATTTTCAAAGACGGCGTAACGCTGTAGCAGTGAAAAAATCCCCGTGTCAAACGGGGATTTTTCTGCCTTGTTTTTAGTCTTCGATTGGCGGCGCTTCTGTCTCTTTTCGTTTGATTTCCTTCATCAAACGGAGCAGAAGAATTCCGGAAAGAATGGCGGCGAGGGCGTTTACACCCACGAAATTAAACCATATTCCATCCAGAGCAAAATGCCAGAATGCACCGAGAAGCACGGTAGGAAAAACGAAAGCAACGGCAACGGCCATCACGGTAGCCTGCAGGGGCTTTTCAATAGCGCTGAAAAAGCTCTGGGTGGATACGGCAATCCATCGGAACAGATAGGCAAAGCAGAAAAGCCTTATGGCGTGAGCGGATATTTCCATCAGAAGTACGTCTTCCGCTTTCACAAACCAGGAGGCAATCGCTCCATGAAAGAAGAACAGAATGGAAGTGGAAATTATGCCAACGATTGCCGTGCCGATGTATCCGCATCCGGCAATCTTTTTTACACGGTCGAAATTCCTAGCGCCCCAGTTAAAACCAAGGGCCGGGGAAAGCGAGTCGGCGATTCCGTACAGGAGCGGCCAGCAAAGATCGCTGGAATACATCAGCACCGCATATACGGCAACAGCTGTCTGCCCGCCGCCTTCGCCAAGCATCTGGGCACCCAGCGTCATGAGAGAAATATTCATCAGTATGCTTGTGATTCGTCCGGAGACATTGCTGAGGAACACAGGTGAGCCGCAGGCGGCAATCTGTTTGCACATGGAAAAAGTGAATTTCGGCTTCACGAATTTGAGGAGCGCTTTCTTGCGGATGAACGGTACCATGGCAGCGATGGCACATCCGCTCATGGCAAGGGAAGTGGCAAGCGCGGAGCCTACTACGTCCATCTCGAACACAAGAAGAAAGATCGTGAGAAGTCCGAGCGTCAGAAGATTGCACAGTATGTTGATGACCATGCTGGTTTTTACAAATCCGCTGATACGCAGATAGTTGTCCATAGCGAAGAAAATGGTCGCCAGCGGACCGCAAAGGGCAGCAGTGCGCAGATAGCGGACAGCTGTGTCAAGTAGAACGTCGTCGGCACCCATCATCCGTGACAGAGGCTCGGCCGCGAAGAACATAATGCTGCCCATGAGCACCGAGGCCAGAAAAATCATAATCACGGAGCAGGAAAAGACGTTGTTGGCTGTTTTGTGATCGTTTCTGCCAAGTGCAATGGAGATGGGGGCGGATGCACCTACACCGATCAGATCGGCCAGAGAGAAGTTTATCATTACCAGCGGCATCGCGATATTTACTGCTGCAAATGCACCTTCACCGAGAATCTGTCCAATGAAGATTCCCTCAATAATGCTGTAGACGGACATGGCGAACATGCTTATCATACCGGGAAGCGCCACCACAAAAAATAAGCGCCACGGCGGCATGGCGGCGTACATTTTTTCAGTTTTTGTCATTCCGTTGAGATCCTTTATTTTTGCCTGATTTTTGCATTCCTATGTATTATAATGGGAAAGCGTGCCGTTGTCAAGAGAAAAACGGGATTTGGGGCATGGGGAGACGGCAAACGCCGCAAATCCGAAAATTTGCGGCGTTTTTTGTAGGCGCGTTTATTCTTCTGCTAAAATTGCTCGGATGCCGTTGCAGCAATCAGCAGCATTCTTCTTAGCGGATTCGTCCGTTTTTCCTTCGGCAAGAACGTATACCTTTACTTTCGGTTCGGTGCCCGAGGGGCGAACCGCAATACGGCATCCGTCTTCTGTAAGATAATACAAAACGAAGTCGGATCGTAGCCATG
>JAZQDY010000089.1:0-4504 GCA_045547015.1 Eubacteriales bacterium
CGTGTCGGATGTATTTCCGGATTGGATATCCAGTACCTTGCCGGTCTGGTAATCCCGTACGACAGTGACTGTTTTTGCGCCGATTTTTTTCGGGGGATTGTTCCGGAGCGTCCGCATCAGCGCATCCATCTTTGCCTGACCGTCCACGCCGGCCATGGCGATGCTGAACACTTCTTCGCGGAAATATCCATATTTCTCGAAAAGTTCCTCCAGCGCATCGATCAGCGTCATGCCGCGCGTTTTATAGTATGCTGCCATTTCGCAGATCAGCATGGCGGCAACCACAGCGTCTTTATCCCGAGCGTACGTTCCTTTCAGATAGCCGTAGCTCTCCTCAAATCCAAGAAGGAATGTGCCGTGCCCTTCCTCTTCGTGCTTTTTGATAACTTCGCCGATAAACTTGAATCCGGTGAGAACGTCGTACAGATTCACCCCGTGGGCTTCGCAGATCCGGGCGGAAAGTTCACTGGTTACGATGGTTTTTACGGCGTAGGGTTCGGCGGGCATTTTTTTTGCATTTTCGTAGGCGGAGCAGATATACTCCAGCAGAAGTGCACCCATCTGATTACCGGTGATGCAGCGGAAATTCCCATCCTTGTCTTTTGCCATAGCTCCCATGCGGTCTGCATCCGGGTCGGTAGCCACGATGAGATCACTGCCTGCTGTTTGTGCAATCTCCTGTCCCAGTTTGAACGCTTCCGGAAATTCAGGATTGGGGAATTTTACCGAGGGGAAATTGCCGTCCGGCGCCATCTGTGTATCGACCGTGTACAGTTTCTTCAGTCCGGCGCGGCGGAGCAGTGTGGGAATCAGCGTGCCGCCCGTACCGTGAAGCGGCGTGTATACGATAGCCAATGTATCGGCCACGGCAGGGATTGCATCGGGATTGACCCGCTCTGCCAGTACCTTTTCCATATATGCCTCATCCAGAGACGCATCCGTCATGGTAATCAGCGCCGGGTCAGCGGCAGATGCGGGCGGTACGTCCCGGAAGATATCGGCACCGTTTATTTCCCTTGAAACCACAGCGGCGTGATCCGGCGGCAGCTGTCCGCCGTCCTCCCAATATACTTTGTATCCGTTATACTCAGAGGGATTGTGGGAAGCAGTAATGTTGATGCCCGCGATGCATCCGTAATGTCTCACGGCAAAGGAAAGTACCGGCGTGGGGCGGATGTCGGAAAACAGAAATACGCGAATGCCGTGTGCCGAAAGAACTTCGGCAGCACGTCGGGCGAAATCGCGGGACAGGTTCCGGCTGTCACAGCAAACGGCAACGCCGCGATCGGTGCCGCCCGGCGTTTTCAAAATCAGTCGGGCGAGCCCTTCCGTGGCATGTGCCACGGTATACAGATTCATCCGCGCCGTGCCGGCGCCCATTACGGAGCGAAGTCCGCCGGTGCCGAACGCCATGTATCCGGAAAAACGCATCTTTTTCTCATCTTCATCGGTGACAGTACGCAGTTCCTGCTTCGTTTTTTCGTCTACGGCGGACTCAGTCAGCCATCTTTGGTAGTTTTCTTCATATGTCATGTGTGTACTCAGCCGTCATGCGGCATCTTTCTTGAAAAAATTCAGTCTTTCCGTCAAACGGCAGAATAAATGCCTTCAACAGAATAACTGTACAGAACGGAGCGCAGAAACTGCAGAAGCGGCGCACCGTTCACAGAGGAAATGCGAAACGTAACGGAAAGGGAAGTGTTATCGTTAGTATATGACGCAGGCACGGTGCGTATTCTATCAATTTGTGCACCGATTGCCTCGCAGGCCGCGCAAAAAGCACCTATCCGGATGCCCTCCGGCAGGACGAGCCGGAGATCCAGGTATCCGTTCTGCGGAATCTTCGCCACGATTCCGCGGCGAAGCAGCGCAAAGCGAACAGTTGAATCATTGTCCGATGAGAAAACGTCACATATCCGATGAATTTTCAGTTCATATTTTGTCATCATGCGTACAAACGCTGTCAGCTCGCCATCTTCCGAATTGTGGATAGGCAGGATACAGTAGTGACTGCGGTCGCAGTAAACCTCTTCGCAGGCAGCGGCAAAGGAAGAATAGTGATAAGCGGTCAGCGGCATGCTGCGGGAAAACAGTTCGAAAGCACGGTCAGAATACGGATTGGACAGAAATGCGGTCTGACCTACAGCATATTCCTGACCGAGCGGTGTGAAGTCAGGCAAAAGTCCCTGTATGCAGTTATTATCATTCTTTCCGGCCAGCAGATAAGAACAGAATACGGCATAATCGGCTGTACAAAGGTTATCTCCGAAAACAGTGCGGAAGGCGGATGTGGGGTCGGATGTCTGCCGGACTGCTGTGAGCAATTCCGCCATTACACCGTCTCGCAGGTGTCGGCATGCGTGGTCCGCTTTTTTCAGTTCTGCTGCATTGGAAGAAAGAATCGCCAGTTTCTCGCTCGTTTCCACGTTTTACAGAAGCGTGAGCAGATCGTAACTGTCGCTGAGGAAGTTCTTCAGTTCCTCAGCGGAAAGTTTCCGCTGACTCAAAAGACTCAGTGCATAGATCTGACGGGCGATCCGTTCACCGGTTTCGTTTTCTTCCGTCTGCATGGCGGCTATTTTGCGGATCAGCGGATTTTTCGCGTTCAGAATCAGCTTTGTTTCCGTGGGGAAGGCACCCGCGGCGCCGCCCATGGCGTACATTTTCATCATATCTTCCACGCGCCGGCTTTCTTCGGATACAGTCAGCACAGCAGGAATTTCCGTATCGTTCAGTGACTGAAATTCCACAGCGGTGTGTTCGCCCGCGATTTTTTTGAAAACGTCTGCGGCGGCGGAAAGGTCCTCCGTTGTCTCCTCGGCGGATTTCATAGCATCGGCAACCTCTGCGTCTACGCGTGCAAATTTTACGCCGTCCAGTTTTGTTTCCAACATGCTGATGAACTGCGTATCCAGTACTCGATCCAGAAGGACAACATCAATGCCTTCCTTTTCGAAGAGGGCGATATACTGGGACTGTGCGGTTTTGTCCGTAGCGTAGTAGATTTTGTTTTCGTGCTTTTCTTTTGCCGCGTTTAGATATTCTTCCACCGTCACGAATTTTTCGTCACATTTTTCCAGAAGGATGCTGCCTTTTACCTTATCGTAGAATTTGGGGTCACGCATGCATCCATATTCCACAAATGTTTTCAGATCACGCCACAGTCCCTCAAAACTTTCTCTTTCGTTCAGGAACAGAGAATTGATCTTGTCGGCAACTTTTTTCGTGATGTGTGCGGAAATTTTGGATACATAGCCGCTGTTCTGCAGATAGCTGCGAGATACGTTCAGCGGCATTTCCGGGCAGTCCAGCACGCCCTTCAGCATCAGAAGATATTCCGGAATAACTTCCTTTATATTGTCTGCCACGAATACCTGATTGTAGAACAGCTTGACCTGTCCCTCCAGACTTTCGTATTCATTGGAGATGCGGGGGAAGTAGAGAATGCCCTTGAAATTCAGAGGATAATCGGCGCGCAGATGGATATAGAACAGCGGATCGCGGTAATCGCCGAATACCTTGTGATAGAAGTCTTTGTATTCCTCATCCGTGATTTCGGATGGTTGTCTCAGCCACAGCGGGTTCGTTTCGTTGACCGGCACGGAGGCAGCCTCGTCCGCTTTTTTCTTTGCCTCCTCATCTTTCGGCTTGTCTGCTTCGGATACGTTGGAAAAATAGATCTCCACAGGCATGAAGGAACAGTACTTGTTCAGTACTTCGCGCAGTTTTGCTTCCTGCAGGAATTCGCGGCCCTCGTCGCTGATATGCATGACAATTGCCGTGCCGAAACCGTCGATCAGACCCTCTTCATCATCGTAATCGGAAACAATATCATATTCGCCGGCGTCGGTGCACGTCCATTTTACGGCAGGTGCGCCTGTGTAAGAACGGGTGATAACATCAACTGTGTCGCTGACCATGAACGAAGAATAGAATCCGAGACCGAAGTGACCAATAATACCGCTCTCGGCAGCCGTGTCAGCGTTCTCGTACTTTTCCACAAAATCCAGAGCACCGGACAGGGCAATCTGACACAGGTACTTTTTCAGCTCCTCTTCTGTCATACCGATGCCCGTATCGGTCACCGTGATCGTTTCCGCGTCTTTATCAAGGATTACACGGATTTTTGGGTTAGCAAGAGAGACGTCTTTCGCCTCGCCAAGCGAAATGAGCCGCTTTAATTTCGTTACTGCATCACAAGCGTTGGAAACGATCTCTCTGAGAAAGATTTCCTTTTCTGAATAAAGCCACTTCTTAATAATAGGAAAAATGTGTTCAACTTCCACGCTGATGCCTGCGTGGTGCGTGTTTTCGTTAGCCATTTTGGACCTCCGGATGGTGAGTTTTGTAGTATGAATATTATAAAACAATGTTGAGAAAAAGTCAACAAGGATTCCCGCAAAGAAAAAACACGAATCGTGAGAACTTTTGCGAAAAAATCTCGAAAAAGGTATTGACATGAGAGAGGAGGTGTGCTATAATACTAAGGCTCACCCGGAGAAGG
>JAZQDY010000090.1:0-11779 GCA_045547015.1 Eubacteriales bacterium
GTGGCGACGGAAAAGAGAAGATAGCCTTTTACGCCCGACTCCTCTGCCTGTCCCGAAAGATGGGCATAGGTGCCCTCTCCTTCCGGAATGAAATTGTAGAAATTACCCAGATTGGTCACTGCCTTTTTGGCGATGGCTTCCGGATAGGTGTGGGTATGAATGTCGAATACTTTATACTTCTTCAAAGAGTTATTCATGGATGCCTCTTGATTTTTGAAATTTGTTATGTTATGATTAAGAAAAACGGAGGTGCGGTATGCGAAGAGAAATTCCTGCGGAAAACCGGCGCGTAGTTTCCGGAAGAAAGAAGATTTTCATCCTTGTGGGACTGCTTGCAGGCGTGATTCTGCTCGTCTGGTTCAAAATGCCGTATCAGAAAACCTATACCGCATCGCTTTATCGGACGGATGCCGGGGAGACGGCACTGTACGGCGACACGGTGGATGTAACCGTGCACGTGCGCATACGGCGGTATTTCTTCCGATCACCAACTCACGACGGTACCGTTACGGTGAACGGTGACACGTTTTCCACCCCGGGCGGCACGCTTGTGCCCACGTATTCGCTGACGGGGGCTTTTGAGGACCCGTCGTCTTTTCTGCTGGCGTGCAGCGAGTGGCAGGGAAATTATCTGCTCACGCGCTGTATTGCTCTCGTGGAAAGAGGCGAAATTACGCACCTGCATCTTCGGGACAACGCCGGTGTCTACGCCGGACAGTACGGACCTTTACCGGAAGAATCACAGTAATACATTATACCTATATAAAGGAGAAACACAGTATGGACTGCATTTTCTGCAAAATCATCAAAGGGGAAATTCCGTCGAAAAAGGTGTATGAGGACGATATGATCTTTGCCTTTTACGATATCAATCCGGCGGCAAAGGTGCACGTGCTGGTGATTCCGAAGGCACACATCCCGTCCATGGACGGCGTGACCCCGGAAAACAGCGTGTACGTACAGCATATCTTTGAGAAGATTCCCGCCATTGCTAAGGAAGCCGGCGCGCTGGGCGGTTACCGGGTGATTTCCAACTGCGGCGCGGACGCCGCACAGAGCGTACCGCACCTGCATTTCCATATCCTCGGCGGCGAACCGCTGCCGGAGCGCATCGTCTGACAGAAAAAATACAAAAATGCCTCCGATCGGAAAAATCGGAGGCATTTCTCTTTACTCCTGGTGCTTGGCAGGTTACTTCACAAATTCGTTGTAAATTGCCTGCTGGGCGCGCACGAAATCCTTTGCCTCCACACCGATGATGATGTTGAACTCGCTGGAGCCTTGGTCGATCATGCGGATATTGATGTCTGCCTCGGCGCATGCCTTGAACAGCTTGGCGGCAGTGCCTTTCGCCTTGACCATACCACGGCCCACAACGGCGATCAGTGCCAGATCGTCCTCGATCGTGATAAATTCCGGCTCGGTCTTGCGGCAGATTTCGTCGATAATATGCTGACGGCAGGGGGCGATGTCAGCGGTGTTTACGATGACGCTCATGGTATCGATACCGGAGGGGAGATGCTCAAAGGAGATACCCTCCTTTTCCAGCACTTCCAATACCCGGCGGCCGAATCCCAGCTCGGAGTTCATCATATCCTTTTCAATGTTGATAACGGAGAAGCCGGTCTTTCCTGCGATACCGGTTATTACGCTCGAAAGATCGTCCGTGGAGGGCACGATCAGCGTGCCGGCGCAGGCGGGATCATTGGTGTTGCGGATGTTGATCGGGATACCGGCGAAGCGGACAGGGAAGATGGAATCCTGATGGAGTACCGTAGCACCCATGTAGGAAAGCTCCCGCAGCTCCTTGTAGGTAATTACCTCGATGGGACGGGGATTGTCAATGATGCGGGGATCGGCCATAAGGAAGCCGGAAACGTCCGTCCAGTTTTCGTAGATGTATGCCTCTGCCGCCCGTGCCACAATGGAACCGGTGATGTCGGATCCGCCTCGTGAGAAGGTTTTCACCGTGCCGTTGGGCATGGATCCGTAGAATCCCGGAATAACAGCGCGGTCGTGCTTTTTCAGCGTGTCCGCAAGGATCTGATTGGTAAGCTCACCGTCGAAAGAGCCGTTGTCGGAGAAGCGGATCACCTGGGCGGCATCGATGAAATCATATCCCAGAAGCTTTGCCAGAATGATACCGTTCAGATATTCACCGCGGCTGGCGGCGTAGTCACGGCCTGCGTGGTGCAGGATGGCGTACTGTACCTGCTCGTATTCCTGGGACATATCCAGCTGGAGGCCGAGCCCTTTGATGATCAGCTCGTAGCGCTCAATGACCCGGGCGAATACTTCCTTCAGCTGCGCCGGATCGCTGGATACCTCGTAACACTTATAGAGAAGATCGGTTACCTTATCGTCTTCCTTGAATCGCTTGCCGGGCGCGGAGGGAACCACGTAGCGGCGGCTGGATTCCGCCGTGATAATGCCTTCCACCATGCGGAAATGCTCAGCGTCTGCCAGAGAACTTCCGCCGAATTTTACAACCTTTACGGCATCTGCAGGGACAGATGCAAGAATCTGCGAACTCACTGTATGATACTCCCGTAAGAAAATTTTATTACAGTATATATTATATGGAATTTTTTCGCATTTGTCAACGGCAGTATTTGATAAATTATGCAGTGGATTCAAGAAAATATTATGCGATTATACAGTTTTTTTCCGTGTAAAACAAATTCGGTGCATACGGGAGCGGAATCCGGTGAAATATTTTGCCTTTTCGGACAGAAAAATTGACAGAGGTCGATTTCTGTATTATAATAGAGTAACACAAAAACACGAGGTGCCTGTATGCTTACAAAGACCATTTTTTCACCGGCGGATTTTCTTCTGCCGCCATATGCCAAAAACGATTCTGACTGGACGAAATGGGCGGTGATTGCCTGCGACCAGTTTACCTCTGAGCCCGCCTATTGGCAGAAAGCAGAGTCCATTGCTGAAAACGTACCTTCCGCGCTTCATCTTGTTCTGCCGGAGGCGTATCTGGAAACAGAGACGGAAAAAGAGAAGAAATCCCGTATTGCCCGCGAGATGGAAACGGTGCAAAGCGGATTCCTTACGGAATACAAAGACAGTCTGCTCTATCTGGAACGTACCCTGCCGGACGGACGGGTACGCCGGGGCATCGTAGGCAGAATTGATCTGACCAAATACGACTATGCCAAAGGCTCCGCCCCCGCCGTGCGTGCCACAGAAGCAACGGTTTTGGAACGGATTCCGCCTCGTGTGGCGATCCGCTCCGCCTCTCCCCTGGAATTGCCCCACGTGATGCTGCTTATGAACGATACGGAGGGGCTGATGTCGTCTGTTGCAGCCGGAAGGGATGCTTATACCTGTCTGTACGATTTTGATCTGATGCTGGACGGTGGACACGCAAAAGGCTATCGCATCCACGGCGAGGCGCTTTGCGCCGTGCTGAAAAAACTGGCAGCATATGAATCCGCCCGGGGAGACGGACTGGTATATGCAGTAGGAGACGGCAACCATTCGCTTGCTGCCGCCAAAGCGCACTATGAGAATATTAAAGCGAAAGAGGGAAGTGCCGCCGGCGATCATCCGGCACGGTACGCCCTTGTGGAACTGACTGCTCTGGAGGATGAAGCGCTGGATTTTGAGCCTATCTACCGGGTGGTTACGGGATGCGATCCCGATGATTTTACCGACGCCCTTTCAAAGATCACCGCAGAAGGAGCGGGGGCACAGACGGTGCGCGTGGTGACAGGTTCGTCGGATAAAACTGTGTTCTTTACCGCTCCCACCCATGCCCTGACCGTAGGCACGCTGCAGGATTTCATCGACGGATACGTGGAATCCCATCCCGGTGTGAAGTGCGATTATATCCACGACGAAGCCTCGCTTCTTACGCTTGCCGCCCGGCCGGGATCGGTTGGATTTTTGTTTGACGGCATGGCAAAGGAAGAATTGTTCCCCTACGTTTTGAACCACGGTACGCTGCCGCGCAAAACCTTCTCCATGGGAGAAGCGCGCAGTAAGCGGTACTATCTGGAAGCCAGAAAAATCGTGCGGTGAAGCAAAAAAGGAAACTGCTTGTGCAGTTTCCTTTTTTCTGTTATTCGGTCATACCGTAGCGGACGAACGCATAGCGATCCAGATAATCCTCGCAGTGCCGTCCGTTCCATTCTTTTTCAAACGACAGTGTTTGTACCCATATATCGTGCGGCTCGGGATCTCTCCGGTGATGGGGCCCAAGGGCGTTCCGCATGGAGTTGCACAAAGTGACTTCTATGCGGTTTTCACCCGCTTTCAGAACGGGGGCAAGATCCAGCGTACGGGAAAACAGCATACTGCCGGCAGCGTCTCCGTTTACCCGAACATCGGCGGTTGCAAATCGTCCGTCCAGCTTCAATACCGTGGGGCAGCCGGGGGCGTAATCATAGGAGAATTCCGTGACGATCTTTCCGGCGTAGAAGGGATATCCGCCCCGGACGATATCCCTTGCGGGAACGGTATCCGGCTGCTTTGTCAGCACGAAACCGCCGTCATATTCCACGGATGCACGCACGCCGTCGGCAAAGGTACCGTCGCATCGGAGCGCAAAATCACCGATGAGATATATGTTCTCTATTTCCACGTCAAAAAGGAGACAGTTGCGGAGCGTTTCCGATACGCCTCCGTACAGCACGTAGTATACGTAGTCGCTCTGATGATGATTTACGGTGATGACGATCTCATTTTTGCCGATCTTCGTAAGCTTTGCGATCTCCGCCGTGGCGATGGACGGATCAAACCAGGTTTTTGACGGATCGGGGATTACCTCCGTCCCGTTTATAAGGATGGATTCGTACATGGGCTCAACGGCAAGACGGAGCGTTTGGGGGAGAAAATCCGCTTCGTAGGTGAATCTCAGCCACACCTTGCCGTCGTAACGCTCTCTCAGCAGATTATCCCGGATGCCTGCCAGAAACAGCGGCTCGTCGTAGTGCACGCCGTCTTTTGAGAGGGCGGCCGTATCCAGCGTAAGAACGTTGTCTGTCGGTTTTGCAAGCTTTACCGTGGGCGGAATCGGGATACAGGCGGAAATCGGAGCAGGATCGGCAGCCGCGGGAAGCGGGAGAATATCCAGGCCGGAGATAAGTACGTACGACTCCGCGTCGGCAAAGGAGAGCGTGACGGTCACGTGTCCGTTTTCTTCTGTCTGACAGATCGGCTTTACTTCCAACGTGTGCATATCCAGCGCTGCCCATTTGCCGTAAGGGAGGGATACGTTGACCGGATACAGTTCTTCTGCCGAAATATTGGCGAGGAATACCAGCCGATCGTCTCCGATCACCCGGGTGACTTTCCGGATCTGCGGTACGTTTTCGCCGTTCTTCGTTACCACTGCGTCCCGGAGGGACAGAAGGTCGGTAAAGGTCATGTTGGCAGTGAGGAAAGACAGATCGTAAGGGGCGCCGTCTACGTACGGCGGTACATCCGAAAACAGCCAGATCTTGCCGCCGTTTTCCCGGTATTCTTTCAAAAGGCGTACCGTGTTTTTGTCCAGGGAATAAGTGAACGGGATCACCACGGCACTGTACGTACACTTGCCCACGCGGATTTTGTCGCCGATCACCTCTGCCATTGTTTCCATCATCCATTCGTCCCCGTAGTGGTAGGGAATCTGATTCTGCCCGAGAAGGCGGGAGAGCTCCTCGAATTTCCCGTTGATTTCGCTCAGAGAGTCCGTGTCCTTTTTGTATTTGCAGTACGCGCCGTGCATGGGATGAATGACAAGAATCGGGGCGTATTCGTCTCCCCGGGAAAGGGCCGCCCCCAGATTGGCAAAGTACAGATCGAATTCCCGCATTTTCTCATGCCAGGGATTGTGGCGGGAGTAGTGCAGGGGGTAGTCCCGCTTCCGCTGTCCCCGTTCTGAATAGGGATACAGATGCTGGCACATGAGATTTACGCCGTTTGCATACTGCATTTCGGCAATGCGTTTCAGTTCTCTTGGCGAGACGTCCCAGCCGCAGCAGGCAAACATTTCGGAAAGGGCTTTCTTTCTGCCCGTCTGGGCGCATACACTGCCCAGCTGTTTTGCGGAGGTGTCTTTCTGGATTCCCCGGCAGAGATAGTCGATGCCCGGAATATGCTCGTAGAGATAAAAGGGCATGACGCCGCCGCAGCACATCATCTGCCCCGGCAGATTTTGCTCTTCTACGGCGTGCCCTGTCAGCTGTACGCCATTTTTTTCGCACCAGTCGTAAATTTTCTTTATATAGTTGTTTATAAACAGTTTGTGGAGCAGATAGTAGTAGTCGTAACGGAATTTGTCCGCACCGTCAAAATCGAAAAAGACGGCAGGCAGCTTGTCAAAGAGGCTGTATCCGTACGCTTTCTGAAACTCCTCCGGCAGGACGTTGGAATACGGATTTCCCCAGCGGTAATACTGGGGCTCGTCTGTGAAAAAACCGGGCATATGGCCACTGCCGAAATCCCCATTTGCAATCCGCTCCATGTACCGTTCGTGGGTGGCTTTGATAAACTGTTCGGTGATGGCACCATCCATCGTGTCCACGTAGCTTTCGTCATATCGTTTATACAGGATCAGATATTCCTTTTCTCCGGTATCTTCCGTCACGTGGGTAAACGTGCCATCCCCATTGATTTTGTATACGGCGATGATATCTTCGTCAAGGTCAGGAAACGCGCCGGTTCTGTATTCCATGGCAATGGCGAAATTCTTTTTGTCTTTCAGAAGTTCACCGCCGGCGAAGCCGGAGGGCCAACCGTTTTCGTCGTATGCCCAGGCTTCCATCCCCAGCTTTTTTGCCTCGTCAATGCAGGCGTTTATGCACCGGAACCATTCGTCCGACATGTATTCCGTTTCCAGCCCGCCCCGGGCGTGCATGAAAAAGCCGTTCATGCCGATTTCTTTCATGTGGCGGATCTGCCGGCGAAGCTCGTCCTCTTCCAGCTTGTCGTTCCAGCTCCAAAACGGCAGGCTGCCGTAAGCGGGCGCGTTTTCACGGATTGTTTCGATGAGTTTTTTCATGGTGTAACCTTTTTCTAAAATTATTCCGCAAAGCACCAACTGCCGCCGGTGAGCGTTTCTTTTCTGCCGGAGGGCAGTGTCAGATGCGCCGTGATTCCGTCGGGAATCTCCACTTCGTAGTACACGGTGTCGCCTTTATAATACCAGTGCACGCGCACCGTTCCGTTCCGGGTATCGATGGACGTGTCCGCAAATCCGAGCCGGCGATCCGGATGGGGGCAGATGGAAACTTCCTTGTAGCCGGGCGCCTCTGCCATCGGCTGTATACCGGAGGAAACGCCGAAGATCCAGTCGAACACCGCACCGTATGCATAGTGATTGAAGGAGTTCATATCCGTGCTCCAGAAGGAGCCGTCCTCCTTGATACCGTTCCAGTGCTCCCACATGGTGGTGGCGCCGTGGCATACGGAGTACAGCCAGGACGGATTTTTCTCCTGGAAAAGCAGTTCATAGGCAAGATCCGTACAGCCGTTGTCGGAGAGTGCGTGCAGAATGTAAGGCGTGCCCACGAATCCCGTGGTCATCCGATTGCCGTTTTCACGGATCAGCTCGGAAAGCTTTGCGGCAAGTGCCGGGCGTTCTTCCTGCCGTGCCAGACCGAAATGCAGAATCAGCGTAAGTGCCGTCTGCGTCATGCCGCGGCGAACCGTATCGATCGGCTCGGTGCGGCCGTTAATCAGTACCTCCGTGTAGGGAAGTTCTTCTTTCGGCATACCGTTCTCCATGAAATATTCCCGGAACGCCGTGACGATACGTGCGTGCAGGGTGCGGTATTCGGTCATATCCTCGCCTAAAGTTTCGCCTGCCTGTACCAGAAGATCGGTGGAATGGGCAAAGAACGCACTGGCAATAAGATCGTTGGAGGTGGCACCCACGTAGGAGTCCTCGCCCGCATCCATGGCCAGCCAGTCCCCGTAATGCATGCCGCCCAGCCACAGATATTCTTCCGGCCCTGCCTTACGAAGATAATCCACCCAGTTTTTCATCAGGGGAAAATGCTTTTTCAGAAGTGTTTTGCTGCCGTAGGCAAGATAGATCTCCCAGGGAACGATGCAGGCGGCATCGCCCCATGCCGCCGAGAAGCGGGACAGGGATTTGACAGGGACAGGGACGATGCCCGGAATGGCACCGCCGTACCGACGCTGTTCAATGGCGGCATCCCCCAGCCATTTTTCGAAGAAACGCTCTACGTCGTAGTTGATGGCACCGGTGCGGCAGAACACCTGCGTGTCCCCGGTCCAGCCCAGACGCTCATCCCGCTGGGGGCAGTCGGTGGGGATATCCAGATAATTGGATTTCTGTCCCCAGAGCACGTTGTGATACAGCTGATTGATTTTCTCATTTCCGCAGCGGTAGCGGCCGGTGCGCTTCAGATCGGAATGTACCACGATGGCACGGAATCCGGATAAATCCACCGTGTCAAAGGGGTATTCCGCAAGTTTTACGTACCGGAATCCCTGGAACGTGTACGTTGGTTTGAAGGTGTCCTCGCCGCCGCTTGTGATGTAGATTACTTCATTTTTTGCGGAACGGTAGTTTGCCGTGTAGAAGTTGCCGTCCCCATCCAGCACCTCCGCGTGATGCAGGACGATGCGGCTGCCGCGGGGCGCCCTAATGGATACTTCCACGTAGCCGGTCATATTCTGACCGAAATCGATTACCCTCTCCCCCTTAGGCGTAACGATCAGAGAAACGGGTGCAAGACGCTCCTGCTCCGTGATATCTTCACCGACCTGCGGAATCAGTTCGGTCGTGACCACAGCGGGCACGGCGTGCCCGAGAGAACGGATTTCGGCGGTTTTATCTACCGTTTCGCCGTGATAGATCTCGGAAAAGAGTACTTCCGTGGTAGATACGTTCCAGCTTTCCTCCGTGAAAACGGATTCTTCCGTTCCGTCCGCGTAGGTGACGTGCAGATGGGCAATTACGGCAGGGTTATCCGCATACCTTCCGCGGTCGCCGCCGATGTGACTGCATGCCCATCCGCAGCCTACGCCGATGGAAAGGGTGTTCGTATCGGCAAGAAGCGCCGTTACGTCATACGTCTGATACTGCACCCGTGTGTGATAGCAGGTCCATCCCGGGGCAAGTACGGATTTGCCGATGCGGCATCCGTTGAGAAAAGCGGCGTACGTGCCGATTGCGGAGGCGGAAAGCACGGCATTCCGTACGGTTTTTCCTTTGGCAAGACAAAATTCTTTTGTGAAGTTTCGTGTACTGCTGCCCACCTCATCGGGGCTGGCGATCCATTTTGCGGCGTTATTCATAAAGAGGAAGTCCTTTCTTCGGCGTGTCGACGTTGTGAAAATGCATTTACAACATTTTACCACGCCCGGATGCCGTTTTCAAGAGGGCTTTGCCGGAGGATGCGAAATTTTTTCAAAAAGACGATCCTTTGCGGCGGTTGTTGAAAATGCGGTGCGCTTGTGTTATAATGAATACGGCAAAAATTTGTAAAATTGCTTTTAAAAGAGGTGTGTCGTGCGATGGATATAACATTTGAAGCAGGTGTTAAAAAATTTAATTACAGAGTATGTGCCATGATGATTTCAGATGGAAAAATCCTGGCAATGCACGACGAGAGGTCTCCCTATTATTATTTGCCGGGCGGAAGAGTGACGATAGGAGAAACGGCAGAGAATGCCGTCATACGAGAGGTGCGGGAGGAGCTTCAGATAACTCTCGGAATCATTCGTCCCTTGTGGTTGAATCAAGCGTTTTTCACGGAAGACGTGGATGGTTTAAACTATCATGAACTTTGTGTTTATTTTCTGATGGACATTTCCGATACCGACCTTCTGGAAAAAGGAAGCACGTTTACAACAAGGGAAGGGAAGCGAATACATACGTTTGAATGGTTGTCGTTTGAGCGATTGAAGGACGAGTATTTTTATCCGCAGTTTTTGAAAAAAGAGATTTTCCATCTGCCCGAAACCTTTACAATACGTACGGAAATTGAATAGGATGGGGATAGAATATGACGGACAAAAATCGGTGCAGTTGGTGTAACGGAAAAAATCCAATCTACGTGGCGTATCACGACGGCGAGTGGTGCCGGCCCCGCTTTGATGACCGGTATCTTTTCGAAATGCTTCTGCTGGAATCGTTTCAGGCAGGGCTTTCCTGGGAGTGCGTGCTGAATAAGCGGGAGAATTTCCGTGCGGCGTACGATGGCTTCGATCCGGAAAAAATAGGCGGGTACGGGGAGAGCAAGATCTGCGAACTGCTGAACAATAAAGGCATCATCCGCAATAAGCGGAAGATTCTTGCCAGTATCGAAAACAGCCGGATTTTCCGGGAGATCGTCCGGGAATACGGCTCCTTTTACAGGTATCTTCGAACGTTTTCCGGAGAGGGGATCCTGTACGAAACGGAGAAAGCCAAAAGCGCCCTGTCGGATGCTATCTCCGGCGATCTGCAGAAACGGGGCATGCGATTTGTGGGCTCCACGATTATATATTCCTATCTGCAGGCGATCGGCATGATCTATTCTCATGAAAAAACATGCTGGTTGTATAAGAGGGATTGGAGCCGGCCGGACTGATGCACTTTGCGTATCGGGGAGAGAATAATGTGCGGCATAGAAGAAAGCGGAGGTTTTAGCCTCCGCTTTTGCCTTATATAACGATTTTGTGAATTATATGAGCTGCAGATTGAAAAAACGGGATGGTTATGATATACTGGATATGGGAAAACAGTTCGATAAAACTGAATTTGACGGAGGAGGATTTGTTATGAAAAAACAAATTGTAGTAGTTCTTGTTTGCGTAATATTCTTATTGTCTATTACTTCTTGCGCAGCACCAGAAGATAAAGTGATTGCATCATTAGGCGAATATGAAAAGAAGGAATTCTTCACATCAGGGGGATTTCAGGATTATACCGATTACGCAGAATATTATTTCACCTCTGCAAATGTTGCGGAGAATAAGTACTTGAACAAAATACAGGAAACTGACTTTGCTATAATTAACACACATTTGGATGATTTTGAGGGATGGATTGAAATCATTAAGGATAGTGAGCCTTCGAGCGAAGTTGTTGTAAACTATGACTTTGACCGAGAAATCATCGATACAGAAGATTACTTCTATATCGATTCCGAGGAACATACATGGAGCGATGGACATACTGCCCTTGTAAGGTACAATATTTACTTGTTTGATACTCAAACTCAAGTCCTGTATTTTTTCCATAACAACATATAATACATCCGAACCGTTCAACAAATTCCAACTTGTCGAACAGTTAAGGAGCAGAGGTTTAGAACCTCTGCTCCTGTTGTTTTGCTCTGTAATCGCCCTGTGGCTCATTTTTCACTGCAAGTTGGAATCGTATTTACCGACTTAACAACAGCACGCATTCATCTGTAATGCCTTTAGGTGGGATATCCACCGCAAGAAGTCGATATGTTAAATTTGTCATATTAAACTTTTTTTCATATATCCGCACGTGAAAGGGAAAAAATCAAATTTTTGGGTTCCGGTATGAACAAACCCAAATGTCTCATACCACTTTCTCAATACCTGATTTTCCTCCACAATGCCAATATTCATTGTTTTGCATCCCAATTCTTTTGCAACATCAAAAGCATGTTTCAAAAGTTCTGCCCCAATCTTTTGATGTCTATGAGAAGGAATTACACATAAATTATTCAACTCACATTCGTTGTTTTCTTGTAATAGCAAAGAATAGTACCCCACGATAGTGTCCTTATCAAAAAATGCATACATGGGTCTGTGTTCTCCTAAAAAATGCCACTTTAATCTATCTTCTGTT
>JAZQDY010000091.1:0-2261 GCA_045547015.1 Eubacteriales bacterium
GTCATTTCCGATCTCCAGTCCTCCCGCGGCGTGGATGAGCCGGCTATCACCATTCTGAAGTCCGGCCGTATTCTGGTTGTATTCCGCGGCTCCAACTGGTATTCCAAGGGCTGGGATATGCGTATTGAGCCCGGCACCCCCGGATTCAAGTGGTACACCTACTCCGACGACGGCGGCAAAACCTTCGTGGATCCCATGCCGTGGCATTTTGACGACGGTGAGGTCATCTACTCCGCCGCTACCATCTCCCACTTCTTCCGTGATCAGCGCAACAACCGTCTCTACTGGCTGGGCAACATCACCGATCACAACGTACATGCAAACTATCCTCGTTTCCCCCTCTGCATCGTAGAAGTGGATGAAACATACGGTACGGCAAAGAAGGATTCCTACACCATCATCGATACCCGCCGCGAGGGTGAGTCCGACAAGGTACAGCTGTCCAACTTCGGTATTCTGCAGGACCGTGAAACGGGCATTCTGGAAATCCGCCTGACGAAATTCGGCCAAAAGGAAGGCGAGCCCCAGTACAACGCCGAATCCTGGGTATACAAGATCACCCTGCCCGAATAATTTCCAAACCAACTTGCAAGCGAGGTTATATACATGATTCAAGTTACCGGACGGCGGTATCAGGAAAGCCGCACCAATGCCCCCAGTGAGACGTATTATCACACCTATCCCGAAAGAGAAGGCTTGAAACGCATCGAAACCTGCTTCTTCGTTGCCACCAGCGATTTTTCCTCCGGCACCATCGAACGTGTCAGCGAGGATAACGGAAAGACCTGGAGCGAATGGCGGGACGTACATGTGGAAACCGGTTTTGAAACCATCGGTGAGCATGAACGGAATTACCCCAACAATCCCCATCTGTTCTGGAATCCGGTGCACAAGCACTTCGTGGGTGTGGGCATGGATCGCTTTTTCCGCGAGGGACATACCGAGGCATACAAAAAGCAGTGGGCAGGCGATTACAATTATGTATCCGATCACGCCTACGTAAGCGTACGGACGGAAGACGGCAAGCGTCTCGATCAGCTGGTAATGTACGAGGACGGCACGCTCTTTGATCCTGCCGATCCACTGAACCCGGAGCACTTCCATAAAAACCGGGCATTCCCGGCGGATCATCTGGAAATTGACGACAACGGAGACATTCTGTTCCCCATGGGTATTCCCGTAGCCAAATGCTGCGAGATCGCCGGCGTGGACGTGAACGAGCATTTCCCCAGCTGCCCCCATCTTCTGCGGAATCTGATTTTCATCCGCGGTGTGTGGGATGGAGAAAAATACAACTTCATCCCTTCCCGTCCGATTCTGATCTCCGATCTGAAATCCTCCCGCGGTGCGGATGAGCCCACCGTGGCAAAGCTGAAATCCGGCCGGATCCTCATCGTGTTCCGCGGCTCCAACTGGATGACCAAGGACTGGAACACCCGCATTGAGCCCGGCACCCCCGGATTCAAATGGTACACCTACTCCGACGACGGAGGAAAAACCTTCGTCACACCCATGCCGTGGCACTTTGACGACGGCGAGGTAATCTACTCCTCTGCCACCTATTCCCATTTCGTACGCGATGCGAGAAACGGCCGTCTGTACTGGATCGGCAATATCACCGATCACACCGCCTATGAAAACTGGCCCCGCTGGCCTCTCCATATCGTAGAAGTAGACGAAACATACGGTACGGCGAAAAAAGAAACGCTGACAGTCATCGACACGAAGCGGGAAGGCGAGTCCAACAAAGTTCAACTCACCAACTTCTATTTTTTGCAAGATCGGGAAACCGGGCATCTGGAAGTGTATCTGACCAAACTTAGCCAGTACGACAATCAGCCCGCCTTCAAGGGTGAGCCCTGGGTATACGATATTATCCTGCCCGAATAAAAAGCTACAGGAGATTTGCAGCTATGATTACTGTAAAAGCGGAAAAATACCACGACGCCCGGAATGACGGCGTCATTGAAACCTATTCCCATCGGTATCGCGACAGAGAAGGTCTCGTACGCATTGAAACCCGCGACTACGTATCCTCTTCCGATTTTTCCGACGATACATACGAAAGAATCAGCGAAGACAACGGAAAAACCTGGGGTGAATGGAAAAACGTATACGTGGAAAACGGCTTTGAAGTGCTGGGAGAACACGAGCGCAACTTCCCCGCCAATCCGCCCGAAATATGGAATCCCGTACACAAGCACTACGTAGGCATCGGTATGGAGCGTATCTTCAAGGGCGGTCATACAAACGGTCTCGGG
>JAZQDY010000092.1:0-4302 GCA_045547015.1 Eubacteriales bacterium
GAAGGCGGGCAGCAGATGAGCGTTGCGCTGAGATCCATCATAAACTGAATCTGGCGCTCCGTATTGCCGGAAGACGTGGGGAGAGTAAGGCAGCCCACTTTATGGGACCCGCCGTTAAGGCCGGGGCCGCCGGTGAACAGGCCGTAGCCGTAGGCCACCTGGCACACGTCCTTTTTTGTTCCGCCTGCAGCCACGACGGCACGTGCACAGCAGTCCTCCCACAGATCCACGTCGTGCTGGGTATAGAATGCAACGACGCGCCTGCCCGTCGTACCGGAGGTAGACTGGATACGCACGCAGTCGTCCAGCGGCTTTGCCAGAAGGCCGTAGGGATAAGCGTCACGCAGATCCGCCTTGGTAAGGAACGGGAGCTTATGCAAATCTTCGATTCCGTGAATGTCCTCCGGCTTCACGCCCTTTTCATCCATAAGATTTTTGTAATAAGGCACGTTTTCGTATACGTGCTTTACCTGCTTCACCAGTTTTTCCGACTGAAGCTTTTTCATCTCTTCCCGAGGCATAGTTTCGATTTCGCTCTGATAATAATTCTGTGCCATTTGTATCATCCTTTCTGCAAAAACAGTTCAGCCTTACGGCTGTGCATAGATTTTGCAGTGCAGAAAACAAAAAATCCTCTGCACTCCAATAAAGAATACAGAGGACGAGAACTTTCACTCCCGTGGTACCACCTCAGTTCGCCGCAGTCTCACGAAAGCGGCCTTATCAGGTACTTTCATACCTTAGTTCTGTGACGGGAACACCCGTTGCATCCTACTGAAGATCACTCTCGTTCAGCGCACTGCTAACAGAAGGAATTCAGTATGTTCATCCTCATTGCCTCGCACCGGCCGGCAACTCTCTCCAAAGGCTTTCCACACCTACTTGTTTCTGCTCATCGCATTTGACGGATTCATTATATCACTTTACCACAGTAAAGTCAAGAGACTTTCAAAAATTTTTTCACCGGCAAAATTTCTAAGGTTTTTTAAAAAAAATGCTTGACAAACCACGGAAGCTGTGATAGAATAACTACCATCAAAAACGCAGAGATGCGGAATAGTAGGCAAGCCGCTTTACCTTCAGAGAGATGCCGGTCGGTGCGAGGCATGGAAAGCTTTTTGTCGAACTCACCGCGGAGCGGCTGTCATGAACGGAAAAGTAGTGGCAGACGGGAACTCCCGTAACAGAGGTAAGATGTGTCAGCATCTGAGGTGCATCCGTTTTGGATGAAGAAGAGTGGTACCGCGGAAACGGTAGAGTGTACGTTTTCGTCTCTTTGAATCAGCAAAGAGTCGGGAGCGTTTTTTTGTTGAAATTTTCACTCATCTATCCTATTCCGCACCGGAATTTTGAAAGGGGTTTTCTGAAATGAAGAAGATCAGCATTGCAGACATCACACTGAAAAAGCTTTCCGAGGATCGGGCAGTCACGCTTTTGTTCCGTGAAAAATCCGCCATTGCCAACTGCGCAGATCAGTTGGGCACGGACGTTATCGAACTGCCTCCCGTAAAATCCCGCCGCGAGGATACCATCATATACAGAACCATCGCACAGAATGTGCGAAACGCCGTTCTTTCCATCACAGCAGGATTCACCGCAGACGAAGTAGCCGCCGCCTGGGAATGCGTAAAGGAGGCAAAATCCCCCCGTCTCCAGATTGAACTGCCCGTATCCACCATTCAGATGGAATACACGTATCACGTAAAACAGGCAAAAATGCTGGAAAAGATCGCCGAACTGACAAAAGCGGCAAAGGCCCTCTGCGCGGAGGTGGAATTCTCTGCGCTGGACGCCACCCGTGCCGACGAAGATTTTCTGATTGCCGCCGTAAAGGAAGCCGAGGCAAACGGTGCGGCTGCCGTATCCCTCTGCGATAACGCCGGTACATCCACGCCCGAAGAAATCGCCGCACTCACCGCCAGGGTAAAGAATGCCGTAACCGTTCCCGTTTACGTGCAGGTTTCGGACCGCATCCATATGGCAGCAGCATCCGCTCTTGCCGCCATCGGAGCGGGTGCCGACGGTCTGAAATGCGCTATGGCGGGCAAAGACGTTCTTCTCGCCGGCGAGATTTCCGATGCGGTAAATACCTGCGGCGCACGCATCGGTGCCGAAATCAGGCTGAATCATACGAAAATTCACGCGAGCATTGACGATATGCTCGCAAACATCCGCCACGATTCCTACGAGAATGAAACGGAAATCAGCGAGAAGAAAAAAATCCTGCTTGATTCCGATTCCACCGCCGCGCAGATCGCCCAGGCTGCAGTTGTACTCGGCTACGATCTGTCCGATGCGGATATCGGCAGCGTATGCAAGGCACTGAAACAGGTATGTGACAAAAAGGGTGCCATAGGGGCCAAGGAGTTCGAGGCTTTGATTGCCAGCTCCGCCATGCAGGCACCGTCCACCTATCATTTTGAAACCTACACCACCACCAGCAGCAACGTATCCAGTGCTATGTCCCAGGTAACGCTCAAGTGCAACGATGAGCTCATCTGCGGCGTAAGCGCCGGCGACGGTCCTATCGATTCCGCCTTCCGTGCTATTGAGCAGTGCATCGGTCACCACTATGAGCTGGACGATTTCCAAGTGCAGTCCGTAACAGAGGGCAAGGAAGCGCTCGGCTCCGCCCTGGTACGGCTCCGCAACAACGGTAAGCTCTACTCCGGCAACGGTACGTCCACCGATATCGTGGCGGCCAGCATCCGGGCATATATCAACGCGCTCAATAAAATTGTCTTTGAGGAGGCATAACAGAACATGAAGATCGTCTTTTCAACCAAGAACGTAAGCCGCGCCTCCTTTCTGGATCTCTGCCGCTTTGCTTACGACTACGGGTTTGAAGGCTTTGAAATCTACGATGCCGTAAAGGAACGAAGTGCCCATTACGACAGTATCCTGCGCCGGGACCAGGTTGCCGATGCCAAACGGAAACTGCTCAATCGGGGTCTTTCCGTTTCGGCTCTCCGTATGCCCGCCCCCGTAGAGAATGACGAAACCACCGCCGAATCTATCCTCAGGTACGTGGATATGGCTGCCGCCTCCGGCGTACCCTGCGTAATCGTCCGGATGGAAGAAAACGTACCCTTTGCGCTTCTGGACGAAAAGCTGTCCGCCGCCATCCGCCGTGCCGAAGAGGCAGACGTGCAGATCCTGTTTGAAACGGTGGGCTATCTTTCTCACACGGAAAACGTACTGGGCATCATTAATCATTTTGCCTCCGCCGCCATCGGTGCATCCTGGAATGTGAGAGGTACGTATTTTGACGCGGAAGAAACGGCAGAAGCCACCATCAAAACCCTGGGCGCATACATCAAATACGTGCGTCTCGGCGATATGAAAGACGGCAGAACCGTTCTGATCGGTGAGGGTGAGCTGCCCGTGGAAAAGCTGCTGGGCGCGCTCTCCTCTCTGAATTACGACGGATTCATCTGCGCCGCCTGGAACGAAGAGATCAGCGACGCGGATATCGTTCTCACTCACTTCACCAACTATATCTCCGCTTTGGGACGGGACAAAAAATCCTTTGACCGTGCGTACTACAACCGGGCAAAAACCGGTACGTTCGTATGGAAAAAGTATGACGTAATCGACGCCACCTTCTCTGACGTTTTGGATACCATGGCGGAAACATATCCCGATCAGTACGCCTTCAAGTATCCTACCCTGGACTATACGAGAACCTATGAGCAGTTCCGCCGGGACGTGGACGAATGTGCCGCGGCACTCATCTCCCTGGGCGTTAAGGCCGGCGATCATGTGGCCGTCTGGGCAACCAACGTGCCCCAGTGGTTCATTACCTTCTGGGCAACCACAAAAATCGGTGCCGTTCTGGTTACGGTCAACACGGCGTACAAGATTCACGAGATCGAATACCTCCTGAAGCAGTCCGATACCCATACCCTGGTGATGATCGACTACTGCAAAGACATCAATTATAAAGAAATTATCGAGGAGCTCTGCCCCGAACTGAAGAATCTGGAGCCCGGCAAGCCCCTGTATTCCAAGAATCTGCCGTTCCTCCGGAACGTGGTCACCGTTGGCTTCTCCATGGACGGCTGTCTTACCTGGGAGCAGATGCTTTCCCGTTCTTCCCTGATTCCCCGGGAAGAGGTGCGCCGGCGCGCCTCGCTGGTCAAACCGGACGACGTGTGCAACATGCAGTACACCTCCGGCACCACGGGATTCCCCAAGGGCGTTATGCTCACCCACCGCAATATCGTCAACAACGGAAAGACCATCGGCGACCGGATGGATCTCTCCACAGCAGACCGGATGATGATCCAGGTGCCCATGTTC
>JAZQDY010000093.1:0-3468 GCA_045547015.1 Eubacteriales bacterium
TATCGGCACCGAAATGCTCAACTGGCTCCGCGGTCCCCGTCCTCTCAGCGGAATGGATATCTCCTTCCTCAACGACCGCTTCCGTGACGGCAAGACCTACGTCCCGTTCTCCTATTTCAAGGGCGCAAAACCGGACAACGACTATACCCCCGACGAACCCTATACTCTCACTATTTTCACCAATCCCTACTCCGACGACAATCCGGGTTACATGAAGGTGTTCCTCGAAAGCGGCGGTGCGGACAATCCGCGTGAAATTGTCCTCCGTCAGAGAGGCAGCGACGGCAAGTGGTTCCTGCCGAAAAGGAGGTTGCTTTCGATGAAACAACTGGGTAACAGACTGCGTACGCTTCGTGAGAGCATCGGTATCTCTCAGGCGAAGTTTGCTGACGTGATCGGCTCTACGCAGTCCAGCATTAACCGATATGAGAACGGGCAAGCCACGCCTACGGTGGATCTTCTGCGCAAATATGCGGATTATTTCGATGTTTCGATGGATTACATCTTCGCCCGCTGCGACGAGCCGCAGGGTAAGCTGTATCAGGCGAAGCCCCCGGTTGGCGAAGGTAATCCTGAGCTTGCACAATTTGTGGAGATGTGCTTTGATCCCACTTCTCCGATGAACGATAAGCTAAAGAAAACGTTGATACAAATGCTTGGGGAGGTGAAAGCATGAGCAAGGATTTGCCCCCGAAAATGGGACAGTTTGATGAGATCATTTCGATCATTGATAATGCCCGTACCCGCGCACTGAAAGCGGTCAATGCTGAATTGATTCAGATGTACTGGAATGTCGGCGAATACCTTTCTTCGCTGTGCGCTAATTCCGGATTCGGAGATAAGGTCATTGACGAGGTAGCGGCATATATCGCCGAAGCCAATCCCGGAGTCAAAGGCTTTAACCGTCGCGGGCTTTACCGCATGAAGCAGTTTTACGAAACTTACAGGAATGATGAATTTGTGACACCACTGGTGACATAAATCAGCTGGACAAATCATTTGCTCATTATGTCCGGATCAAAATCTGTAGAAGAACGGCATTTCTATATGACACTGTGCGCAAAGGAGCATTATTCCAAGCGGGAACTGGAACGCCAGATGGACAGTGCCTACTATGAGCGTTATATGCTTTCTTCCAAGAAGCTAATACCCGAATCTGTTCCGCAGGATGTACGCGGCAGCATCCTTGATACCTATGTGCTTGAATTTCTTGACTTGCCGGAGCAGTATTCCGAGCGTAATCTTCGCAAGGCTATCACGGGCAATTTGAAGCAATTCATTCTCGAATTTGGCAAGGACTTCACGTTTATCGGTGAGGAATACCGTGTCCAGGTAGGGGGACAGGATTTTTACATTGATCTTCTGTTTTACAACCGCGCCCTGTCCTGTCTTGTACCGATTGAATTGAAGATCGGAAAATTCAAACCGGAGCATATTGGTCAGATCAATTTCTATCTGGAAGCACTTGACCGCGACGTAAAAAAGCCGAATGAGAATCCGAGTGTCGGTGTTATCCTCTGTGCCGGAAAGGATGATGCTGTGGTGGAATATGCGCTCAGCCGCAGTATGTCTCCTCCCTTGGTGTCTGACTATACCTTGTATCTGCCTGATAAAGAGCTGCTGCAGAACAAGCTGCGTGAATTGACCGAGCTTGCACTGGAAAGCGGTGAGGGTGACGAAGAATGAACGCGGTGATCTATGCCCGCTATTCCTCCGACAGCCAGCGGGAAGAATCTATCGATGGTCAGCTCCGCGAGTGCGGCGATTACGCCGAGCGCAACGGCATGACGGTTGTCGGCAGCTACATTGACCGCGCATTGTCTGCGAAAACCGCTGACCGTCCGGAGTTTCAGCGCATGATCAAGGATAGCGCAAAAGGGCTTTTTGAGATCGTGCTTGTCTGGAAGCTCGACCGCTTCTCCCGTGACCGCTACGCCAGCGCACACTACAAGCACATCCTGAAAAAGAACGGCGTGAAAGTCGTTTCCGCCAAAGAGCATATCTCTGACGGACCGGAGGGCATCATTCTGGAATCCATGCTGGAAGGATATGCTGAGTTTTACTCCGCTGAGTTGTCCGAAAAGATCCACCGCGGACAAAAAGAAAATGCCCTCAAGGGCAAGAATAACGGTGGCGGTATTCCGCTGGGTTATCTTTTGGACAAGCAGACACAATAGCTGGTCGTGGATCCCGAAACCGCACCATTGGTGGTGGAAATCTTTGAGCGATATTCCGAGGGCGCAACGGTGCGCTCCATCATCGAGGATTTCAACTCACGCGGGCTGACAACCAAGCGCGGCAAGCCGTTCAATACCAACAGCTGCAACGCTCTGCTCAAAAACCGTAAGTACATTGGCGAGTACAGTTATCAGGATGTGGTCATTCCCGGCGGCGTTCCGGCTATCGTACCGGAGGATTTGTTCTATCGCGTTCAGCAGCGCATGGAGAAAAACAAACGCGCACCGGCGCACACCAAAGCCAAAGAAAGCGCGTTTCTGCTAACCACAAAGCTGTTCTGCGGCAAGTGTGAACGCATGATGGTTGGCGAAAGCGGTAAGAGCCACACCGGAGCGATGCATTACTATTACAAGTGCGGAAATGCAAAGCGTAAGAAGGGCTGCGATAAAAAGGCGGTCAAGAAGGATTGGATCGAACGCGCCGTTGTTCGCCTGACGATGGAACGAGTGCTGAATGAGGAAAAGATCAATCGGATCATTGACGCACTGCTTGCCATGCAGGAGCGTGAGGATGTAACGATTCCTGCCCTGCGCCGCCAGCTTGTCGAAACCGAAAAGGGCATTGAAAATATGCTCAACGCCATCCAGCAGGGCATCTTTACCGCGTCAACAAAACAGCGGCTTGAAGAATTGGAGAAACAGAAGGAAGAACTGTCTCTCAGCATCACGACGGCAGAACTGCAAAAGCCGAAGCTGACACGGGAATATATGGAGCATTGGTTTTCTCAATTCCGGTACGGTGATCCCAATGACCGGGAGTTTCAAAAGCGGCTGATTGATACTTTTGTCAATGCCGTGTTTGTGTATGATGATAAGCTGGTGCTGACATACAATTATCAGCACGGTACACAGACGATTACATTCAAGGAAGTCGAGGACTTTCTGGGTTCGGATTTGGTTGGTCTGTCTCCAGCAGAAGCGCGAGGATACACCTCGCTGAAAGAAGAAAGAATAAAGAATAAATAAGAAATAATAAACAGAGATACGCTGACGCGCTTCTGCTATATTATTCTTTATTCTTTATTATTTCTTCTTTATTCTTTTTCAGGGAACACATATTGAAAAATCACAATAATTGTTCCGCTTCATCGGCGGCTTTTTTATTTTCCCCCGATTTCACTCGAAATTCACATTTACCCCTTTTATTCTTCCAATAAATATAGTATAATATATTCTGTATTCATATGTCCAATTCCCCAACGGAGGTACTCCCAATGGAAAACAACAAGAA
>JAZQDY010000094.1:0-15166 GCA_045547015.1 Eubacteriales bacterium
CCCTTGCGGTATCTGACATCGATGACCGTCTCGTAAATGCCTTTGACACCGTGCAGAAGATCTACAAATCCAACTGGTACCAGAGCTTCAAGAACTACGGAGAAACGGCACGCGACATAACCATCATGTACGAAGGCTTCAACAGCGATCGGATCCTGTTCTTGCTCCGCTTCATCAGCGATACCAGCGCACAGGCTCTCCGGGACGGCGGCAAATTCGGCATTCTGCCCACGCCCAAGTTCACAAAGGATCAAGAGTACGGCACCGCTACCCTGCCCACCATTTCCTGCGTGCCGGTAACGGCCGGCAGCGTACGCACTTCTGCCATTATTCTGGATGCGCTTGCCTCCAACACATACAAGTACACGCGTCCCGCTTACTTTGACGTGGCACTGTCCTATAAGTACGTAAACGATGCGGAATCCCGGGAAATGCTGGATATCGCTTTCGCCAATATGCACTGCGATTTCGGCTACATGTACATGTACAGCGGATTCGGCAGCGAGATCCCCATGACGCTGAGCCGCGCCGGCAACCTGGCTTCCTGGATCGGAACGTACAGAGCCAGAACGGACGCACAGCTTATGACGCTGGTAGAACAGGTGAAAAATCTGCCGCAGTAAGAATGCAATGAAAAACGCAGCAGGGGAGCCTTTTGAAAAAGGCTCCCCTGTGTTATTTCACTGCACAGCAGGAGTGCGCCAGTCCGGCAAAGCGGGTCTCCGGTCCGACACGAAAAAAAGACAAAAAAACGCTGAAAAAACGCTCTTGACCAAAAGTATTTTTTTCGTTATAATTAGAGACAAGATTCACTTGCAAAACAACGGAGGAACACCCTATGACAGATCTCAGACATATCCTCATTCCCCTGCCGAAGAAAATTGAGCAAGCGGAAGGGAGCTTTACCCTGGCCGCCTTCGGCGGCTCGGTACAGATTTTTGCCGAAGGCGGCGAAATGGTACTGGAAGCTGCACGACATATTGAAGAAAAACTGGCCGCCATCGCCTGTGTAAAAACTGCGGCGGAGGCGGCATATCGTATTGTGCTGAAAACAGACGCCGCCGATCCTGCATACGCCGGCATCGACAGCGACGAGGCGTATTTTCTCCGTACCGGTGAAGCGGAAACGATCCTCTGCGGCAAGACGGAAGCCGGCACCTTTTACGCCGCCGTTACGCTTTGTCAAATGCTGACGCTTTCGGAAGGAGCACTTCTTCTGCCCCGGGCATATATTTTCGACTACCCCGATCTCAAATACCGCGGACACTTTTTCGAATGCCGCTACGGCACGGAATTTATGTCCCTTGCCGACTGGCAGGAGGCGGTGGACTATCTTGCTGAAACCAAATGCAATCATCTGAACATCGGCGTTTACGGCTGCTGGGGCTATCAGTATGACAGCACGCCGGTGCAGTTCCTCTATCTGCCGCTGAAAACGTATCCCCAGCTGAAAACGGAAAAGACCATCAAATACTATTCCGTGGAGCAGGGGAAGTGGATCCACAAGGAGCATCTTCTGCCTACCATGTACGAGGAGGATTTTCTGCCGGATATCATCCGCTACGCCAAAAAGAAGAACGTCACCGTGTGCCCCACCTTCAACAGTCTGGGACACAACACTCTTCTGCCCCGCACGTTCCCGGAAATGGCGGCAAAGGAAGAGGACGGTACGCCCAAGCCCCACGGCTTCTGCACGAAAAATGAAAAGACCTTTGAGATCCTCTATTCCATCTACGACGAGATCATCGACCGGTATCTGAAGCCGGAGGGACTCACCGAGATTGCTATTGGGCTGGATGAGGTTGGCGATCCGTACAAATGCCGCTGTCCGCTGTGCGTGAACCGCACCCATGCGGAATTGATGGTGGATTACATGATACAGGTATGCAAGTATCTGAAAGCCCGGGGCATGACGCGGATCTACGTCTATCACGATATGCTGTTCCACGAATTTGATGTGGTGAACGAAGATCTGAAACAGCGGCTCATCGACGAGGGTATCTATAACGAGGTGATTCTGGACTGGTGGACATACGAAGATCCCTCCATGCTGTTCTGGGGCAAGGCAGATAAGGTAAACGGTTTGTTCCGCAGCCACATAAAACCCTATACCGGCTATTACAGCTGGTGCATCGCCACAGAGCATACAGAAAACATCCGGGCCTGTCTGAAACTGTCGGACAAGCACGGGTTTGAGGGCATGGTGGCCTACGGCACCTACGATCTCTGCTACGATAAGAACTTTCTCACCCTCAGCGAAGTTTCGTGGAACAAATCCACCGTGGACGATGAAGAAGGCTTTAACAAAAAATACGCCCGCCGCATCTATCCCTCCGCTCCCCACGCGGCGCTCTCCGCGCTCCACAGTCTCAGCGATATTATGAAGGACGACAACCGTTCCAGCTACTTCAACCGGCTTCTGAAGCATTTTGAATACTACTTCTATTCCTACCGTGTGGGGGAGACGCGGGCACTGAAGAACTTCCCCGGTGACGGCTTTAAGCTGCTTTATGAAAAGGGCGACGTATTCGTGCCCTATCTCATGATGATCCGGGAGAAGGCGGGCGACGCGCTCTCTTTCCTGGAAAATGCTGCTGACGCATCCAGAATCCACGATCAGTGGCTGCTCACCGCCCGGCAGTACTACGCCGATGCGGATGAGTATCTGACTGTATATAATCTGTGGCAGGGATACAATGACGGTGCAGTGGATGTGAGGCAGATCGTCGGTGAGCTGAAACGGCTCATCGCCCAGCGGGAGAAACTGATGGCCTTTGCGGAATCGGTAAAAGCACGTTCCGCCGGATATACGTATCTTCGAAACATGTCCCTCGTACGTCAGTTTCTCATGGATCTGTGCGAGCATTTTGAAAAGGGAAAAACGGACTTCGATATTTTCACCGGCAGCGTCACCGGTACGGCATTCGATTTCCTCCGGTAAAAGATTGACTTATTCTATAAAAAAGCGTTGGGTTTTCCCCAATGTCATTAAGCTAAGCCCATTCCCATTAAGATAACACTTCACTGCATGACATCCAACACTTCCCCTGTAACAAGAAAAGCCTGTGCCATTTTCAGAAAACTGGCACAGGCTTTTCCAATAAGCACGTAAGATCAATTCTACGGCTCAATGATACCAAAATAATGAAGACCGAGAAGATTGTTCAGATTTGTCTGCAAACTATGCGTTTGTATAACTTCTGCATTCTGCCAAAGAGACATTGCGACTTGATGCTGCCCAGCATGGAACGCTTCGGTACGTGATGAACCACTGTTTTTGGCAAGGAGATACTCATACAGCAGCGTATACTTGGTATACCCCACATTATAATCTTCTTCTGGAAGCATACAATCAATATCTACATTGCTGATCAATGTAGTGGATGCAATCGAGCCTACACAGCATCCGCGCAAGGCTGCAGTAATGATATTCGATGTCATATCTTTCGCCGGTTCACATCCAAATGTATTCAGAAGATACGGCTTTCCGGATAAAACATGATTGATCGATTTTGCCTCCAGAACTGCTTCACAATGGTATTCATTCTTAGTTTTTCCATCAAATACAGTTTGTGTAAGCACAGTTTTCCCAGCATGACTGTCATGGAAAATTTCGCAGAAGTGATCCTCCGTCAAATATGCCCAGTTTTCCGCTTCACAGCTTCCGTCAAGCTCCAGCGAAGATGCATAATAGCCTTTTATCGTACCGAATAATTTCAGATTGCCGAGGATTCCCCATTCATCTTTGGCACGCATAAGAAAGTATCCGGCATCATCCATGGCAACGGAGTACCATCCCACTGGAAAAATCGGTGATGCAATGCTGATGTTGACAACCTCCTCGTCTGCGATGGCAGAGAGATATTCACGATATTTTTCAAGAAAAACCGATATTTGTCCCTGTGACAGCGGCAGGCGCACCACCGGCCAATCGGGGATGATATCAATATCATTCAGTTTTTCGGATAACTGAAAAGCGCTGATTTCTGTAAGTTCATCCGGATCATTATTGAGATTTGTGTAGAAATAATCCGAGACAAAATCATCATGTCGTGACATTTTTGACACTCCCGATGAATCAAACTCTTCGATTTCATACTGAAGAACAAACGCGGGAACAGCTGCCGGATTGCCGAAAATCTGTATACCTGATGGAGATTGCGAACGCAGATTTCGCTCTGATATGAGAAGTTTGTATATCTCCTCAGCGCAGTCCAGTCCGGTGACATCTATCATGATAATCTCATAATCCGGATATAACGGCTGCAGTTCGCATATTGCAGAGTAATCGCTTTCTGAAATTTTGTCGCTGTTGTATACGAAGAAATAATACGGCTTTTGGATTTCCTCTGATCCGCAGGATGTGACACTACAAAGGATGACAGCGGCAAGCAACAAGCATAAGATTCGTTTCATTTCAGATCTTTCGATATATTCTTAATCCACGGTATCAGCTTCATAAAAGCCGTGCCGTTGAAATCAGAGGAAAACGGATTAAGATAGTGCAGTTCCGTTTCATTCCCGTTACTGTCCAGCAATTCTTTCAGCATCTCTGACTGAGACTTCGATACAACTGGCGATTCCTCATAACAGAACAGAATCACCGGTGCTTTGATGGTTTCACAATAGTTCTTGGGTGAGCGCATGGCGAGTTCTTCCGGCAAATTCTCTTCGCTGCAGCCGACAACGGTAATGAATAAGCTTTTGATCTGTTCGCCTTGCTCTTCCGTAAAGGCTTCATAATCGCAGATTGCGTCCACCACCGCACAGCCGGCAATCACATCAGGATGTTCTGCTGCCAGCTTAAGCGCAAAAGTGGAACCAGTGACCGCTCCCGCAGTGAAGAGCCCCCCATCTGTTAGGAATCTGCAGCTTTGGCACAGCTCAAGCAGCATTTCGGCATCAGCATAATCTTCTCCACAGAAATCCTTGGTTCCTTCATTATCCTTGGAACCTCGTGAAAACAAGCGAATGACGATTACATCCTTTTTTGCAAAGTTATCGACCAGATAATTGACACCGTAGCCTATGTCGGGGAAATACAATACCGCCGGATATGCCTTTTCGGCATAATCATTCGGCAATGCAATTTCAGCATATCGCTTCAGACCGTTAGTTTCAAAATCCACTTTATATGCGGATTCGGCGGGTGTGCAGAATTCGTCCAATTTTGTGACGGACAGGATACTGTCAATCTCTGTCATATCCTCAATCGAACTGATATTTTCCTCCTCTGCCGGCATTGTGGTTTCAATGGAATCTTCGGTCGTTGTTGTATCGTGGTCTGATATGGAATGACTGTCTCCGCATGCAGTCAGCACCATCACTGACAACAAGAGTACTGAAAAAAGTCGTTTCATAGCTTTTTCCTCCTGAATACATAATAACATAATACTTTGCCCATATACGAATAATCCGCACTTTTGTGTTCCAGTATCAGGAAATCCGTATCTTTTTCGGTGCGTAATTGATAATGCTCCGCATGTTCCTGTACTTCATCCAGCAGAATTCCCGCTGTATATTTGAATCCCTTATCAAATCTGCTTCCGTTTGTGCTATATGTTTTATAACAGATGCCCCGCTCGAAAAATTTGAGTCCGGAAATCCAAAAGGGTGGTTTGCGCCATGCTGATGAGTTACTGCTGAAATCAGACAGGTTATTTATTATATCTACCGTTTCCCATTCACCGATCACACGCTCATCAATAGTAAACGGTAAATCCACCGGATCGCGATATAAATATGTTTCACGTTCAGAATACTCATGACGATCGACCTGTCGATAAATCCGGACATTATCATTTGACATGGTATTGATGAAGCTGCCGGTCATCCAGTCGATTCTCATGTATGTTTCGCCCTGAAAACGGAAGATGCGGTAATGGTTTGGAACAAGAACATTAAACTCCTGAAGCATGCAATAAACAATTCCCTTTGTCCAGAAATACATCCATACATGCCCGCCACCTGGCAGAAAGAACAGCTCTTTCTGCAAAACATTCAAATGTGTTAGCTTCCCTATACCGGTAAACTCATCTGACGGATTCAGATTGCCGCAGTATTCCCATTTTCCTATCACCTTCGGATCATCCTCGAATGTAACATTGAGAATTTGACTGCTCAGCGGCAGATAACCGGCTTTGGGATCTTCGCACAACTGATCGATTCTCTTAACCTGATCCCGCTTTTTTCCTATACTGTCAAGAATCATACGCTTTTTGCATTGATACATGCGGCATTGCTCAGCTTGAGAAACACTGAGGAACTCCCGGATCTCATCAAGCGAAAAATCCAGCTGTTTCAATTGTTCGATTCGCTGAAATATTTTGACTTTTTCGGGATTGTAATACCGGTATCCCGTGCTTTCCTCAATGAAATCTGCACGAAGAAGTCCTATTCTATCATAATACCGCAATGTTTGGACATTGACATTGCAAACTTTTGATAATTCACCGATTTTTAGCATATACATCACCTATGTGGATTGATTCGGTATAATTATTATAACATTATAGTCAGGTATAGAGTCAAGAGCTGTCAGTCGCTTCCTCAAATATTTACAAATCAATCATATTTATGAAATACTTGTATCTGCAACGAATCATGTTAATAGCAGAAATCGTTACCTTAACTTATCTTAATGAGGGGAATGCTATCTGAATGACACTGGGGTTTTCCCAACGCTTTTTTATAGCTTCCACTCAATGTCTCCTCTGGTCATATCGTACCCTTTCTGCTCTGCCTCCGGCAGAGGTGCCATATAGTCTCCGTAAAATGAGATAAGATTTTTATAATATCTTACCGGCACGGGATATCTTGCATCCGCAAACGGCAACAGCATATTCGACTGTTACGACACAGTAATACTTAACATGATTTACTGCCGTTTACCCCAGGAAATCCTGAATACTTTCCAAAAACGCCTGGATGGCTCCCCGGCCACACACCTTTGAAAGAAGACTTGACACAAAATTTTCTCTGCGGTATAATGTTATATGAACAGGTTCATATAAACAAAAGCCGGTTCTTCGAAAAGAAAAAGGCGGGAAATGGTGGATTTTCTTCATCGTCACCCCGTATGAAATCGAAATTTTTTCGCAAAGGAGGAACCTGAGTGCCCAAAATTATTGAACATGCACGCCAGCGGCTGATGGAAGAAGCCAAGCGGCAGATCTCCCTGCACGGATACAGAGAGGTTACGGTGCGGTCTGTGGCCGCTGCCTGCGGCGTGGGCGTAGGCACCGTCTATAACTATTTTCCCTCAAAGGAAATGCTCGTTGCCGCCGTAGTGCTGGAAGATTGGAAGCGGTATCTGAACGAAATGGCCTCCCTGTCCATCGATTCCCCCGAAAACCTATTCCGGGGAATCTACGATTCCCTCCGCCGTTTTGTAAAGGAGAATGAGACGCTGTTCTCCGATACAGATGCGGCAAAACTGGCCGCCGCAGGCTTTTCAGCCCGGCATAAACTTTTGAGAGAGCAGATCGCTTCCTTTATCGCACCGCTGTGCACAGCGCGCGGTATGGACAATGCCGTCTTTACAGCGGAGTTTTTGGCTGAAGCTCTTATCAACTGGTCCGCGGAGGGCGCGGATTTTGACACACTCTATCCGATTATAAAGAAAATCATGCAAAAATAAACATAAGGAGAATAGAAACATGAGCAGTTTTGAGAACCTTCGCATCGTGGATAACTTCTACCAGACATCCCTGTTTTTCCCCATGCCCACCGTCATCATCTCCACTCTTTGTGAGGACGGAACTACAAATCTTGGCCCGTATTCCCTGGTACAGCCCTATTACGTGGCAGGCAAAGACTATTATGCCATGCTGCTGTGCTGCCGCAATTCCTCCAACACGGCACAGAACATCCTTCGAAACGGAAAATGCACGCTGAATTTCATCGACGACAAGCCTGCCACTTTCAAAGAAGCGGTCAAGCTGTCCTGGCCCGGCGATAAACCGGAAGAAAAGATGCCCAAGTGCAATTTCAAGCTGGAAAAGAGCCTTCTGGAGGAAGAAACAGGTGAGAAACGCCCCTTGGTGCTCACCGATGCCATTGAAGCTATCGAATGCACCTGGATGCGGGAGTTGGACGGGGCGGACAAAGATCTCCCCGGCGAGCTGAACGGCTATGAGGCCCCCTACCACGATTTCAACGGCATCACCTCCAAATTCGGCGCCCACTTCATTCTGCGTGTCGATAAGATCCTTATGAAGAAAAAATACAGCGACGCCATTATAAACGGCGTGCGCGCCAAGGATTTCCCCGCCCTTCCCGTGGACTACGGCTACCGGGATTCCAAAAACTTCTGGTTCCATCGAAAAACAAGAATGCGCGCCGAGCTTCTGCAGATGCGCAAGGCGTCTCTGGAATCGGTTCGCTACGCGGCTGACCGGGCAGACGATACGGTGAAATTCACCGACGAAGCGCTGATGACCATTCTGGGCGTGCCGAGAGTATTCCTCTCCGTGGTGCTGAAGGGCTGTGTACAGTGGGCGAAGGAAAACAACGTCACGCTCATTACCGAAGAGCATATGAAGATCATCAACGACAAACGCGCCAAAGAAAAAAACAAAAAATAAGACATAAAGGAGAAAGACAAAAATGAAAGTAGTACTGGCAGGCGCTTTCGGAAATCTGGGCGCCGAAATTCTCAAATGTCTGTGCGAGGACGGTCACGAGGTCATTGCCGCCGATCTGAAGGAAACAGCCGTTAACGGCTGCGAGGGCAAATATACCTTTGCCCCCATCGACGCTGCCAATCCGGAAACGATGAAAGGACTTTGCGACGGGGCGGACGTGGTAATCACCACCGTAGGTCTCACCGGTGCCTCCACGAAAGTGACCTCTTACGATATTGACCACAAGGGCAACCTGAATCTGTATGCCGAGGCCAAAGCCGCCGGCGTGAAGAAATTCAACTATATATCCGTCATCTCCTGTGACGAGCCGGGGGCAGAGCAGGTACCCATGCTCCACGCCAAGTATCTGGTAGAGGAAGCAATCAAAAAAGAGGCCATGGATTGGGTGATCTACCGTCCCACCGGCTATTTCTACGATATTGCCAAGGTGTTCAAGCCATATGTGGATAAAGGTGAGATGCAGCTTCTGAAGGGATACGGCGGCGTGAAGGCCAACGTGGTAGACTGCCCCGATTTCGCCCGGTTCATCGTAGATCACATGAACGATACCAACGTCACCTACAATGTAGGCGGCAAGGAAACCTACACCTACGAGGAAATGGCAAAGATGTGCTTTGACGCGGCAGAAAAGCCGCTGAAAATCAAATGGGCACCCATCTGGCTGTTCAGCATTCTCGCCAACCTGCCCAAGATCAAAAAAGCCGGCAAGCACGATATCATTCTCTTCTCCAAATGGACGCTCAGCCACAATCTGGTGGGCGATACCGTAGTCGGCGACAAGAGCTTCGGCGAATACATAAAGAACTATTTCGCAAAGGAGGACAAATAAAATGCCCTGGTCACTTCTCTTAATTCTGCTCATCGTCTGCGCCGCCGCGTGCGCCGTAGGATTTTATAAATTCGTATATTTTCTCTCCATCGGCTACGGATTTGCGGTTGCCTTCGGCGGTGCCGCCGTTCTCGTTATGTATCTCGTAAACCCCACTGCCACACCGCTGTGGATCGTGCTGGTACAAACGGCTCTCTTTATCGCTTACGGCGTACGTCTGTCCGGCTTCCTCCTTGTGCGTGAATTTAAGAACGCCACCTTCAAAAAGACGGACGTTGCCAAGGACACCCTTGCGAAAAACGACGAGAAGAAAATGCCCGTATTCGTGCTTGCCGCCATCTGGATCACCGTTTCCGTTCTGTACGTGGCGCAGGTCAGCCCTATGCTCTTCCGTTACGATAACGCCCTGACCGACACGGTCGTTCCCCTCCTTGGCTTTGCTATCTCCGTGTTCGGGCTGATTCTGGAATCCATCGCTGATAAGCAGAAATCCGCCCAGAAAAAGGAACGCCCGGATATGGTGGCAACGAAAGGCCTTTACAAAATGTGCCGCTGCCCCAACTATCTGGGTGAAATCCTCTTCTGGACAGGCGTATTCGTCAGCGGCATTACCGCTTATCTGACATGGGGACAGTGGATCACCGCCATTCTTGCCTATATCTGCATCGTATACATTATGTTCAACGGGGCACAGCGTCTGGAAAAGCGGCAGATGGCACGCTACGGTGCTAACGAGGAATACAACGCCTACGCCGATAAGACACCCATTATCATTCCGCTTCTGCCCATCTATCACCTGAACAAAAAATAAACGCGAAAAGGAGCTCCGGATATGAACGACCTTTCCATTTCTATGGCTCTGGTAGACTATATTCCCGTACTTTTCTTTGCGGCGGCATCCGTACTTCTCCTGCGCGACCTGTATAACAAAATGAGCAAAGGAACGTTTTCCCTTTTCTCCGCCGGTGTAATCGATATCACCCTGGCCGGTGCGCTGAAAGCCACGTGGAAGCTGCTGTACGCGGCGGGCGTATGCGACTTTGCCGCCCTCAATGCCATGTTCTTCCCCGTGCAGTCCATCGGCTTTCTGCTGGCAGGCATCGGCATTCTTTCCATGCTCACCCATAAGCAAACGAACTCCACGCTGATGGCGGTGGCTCCGCCCGTATTTAGCGGCACGTTTGTGTTTGTGGGATTGATGGTGGCCGGTCTCGGCATTATGGATACCGTACTCTGCATCCTGGCCGTAAAGCTGAAAAAGCCGGCGCTGATTGCCGTGTTCGCACTTTCCTTCCTTTGTTCCTTGTGCATGGGCTATCTGTCCAGCCAGGATTTCGCAGAGGCATCCATGAACTGGATTGCCGAAGGCGTCAACGTGCTGGGACAGGGATCGCTCCTTCTCGGCACGCTTCTGCTTCATAAACACGGACTTGCCGCTCTGAAGTTCCGCGGCGGCGAAACCGCATGATGGACGCGCTGCTTCGCATTCTCAAGGAAAAATTCCCCCTGACCGAACTGGATGCAGGTGAATTTGCTTCCTGAAGGCAAACGGTATAACAATCAACATGTAAAAGCATATCACACCAAAGGCTCGGGCTACGTATCCCGGATGCGCGCCAAGCAGCCGATATACGATATAACAAAAGCCGCACTGTCTGCGGAGTACGTAAATGGTCTGCTCATTCAAGGCGGACCCTCCAGCGACGCATTTAAAAAATCGCTGGGTGAAAAGGCCGCAAAGCTTTTCAAAACGGTTCTGTTCGAAACGGAGAAATAATACGTGATATAGGTTTTAGAAGAATCGCCACAAAACAAAAGGGGCTATGGACGAATGTCCATAGCCCCTTCGTTCGTTTAACTATATGAAACAGTTATACGAGGGAAATTATTTGGTCAGATCGATGGTGATCTTTACTGCTACGCAAGAATCCGTACCAGTAGAGGTTACCCAGAAGATCATGTCTTCCAGTGCAGTAACACCGGAGAACTCAAAGGTCAGAGCCTTAGTGTTACGAGTTGCACCCCAAAGAGTACCGTCAACACCGTCATTTTTAGCCTGACCGCACGGAATCGTGTTGTCATAAGCAACAACGGTAGTACCGTCCATCTTGGTAAACTTCATACCGTTGATCCATCTGTCGAGGTTGTAGTTGATGGTCAGTTTGAGCGTCTTAGCAACATCATCATACAGATAGGTAACGTTTGCAGGGTTAGTGAGATGGGCGTATTTCTGCTGAGCAGCGGTCGTCAGAGGAGCATGAACATGTGCAGTAGCCTCAGCGATCGTGGACACAGAATCCCATTCTGCGGCCAGCGTATCCATAGAAGTAAAGCCGGTCAGAGTGCTGTCAACTGCAGTGCAGGTTTCGTTATTGTTTGCAGCATTCTTGTAGGTGTGCTTCTTCAGGTAATCCTGACCGATAGAAGCCGCTCTTGCATCAACCGTAGTGGCAGCCTGCTCCAGCTGAGTAGCCTTCAGCAGAACAACGATAGAACCGTCTGCCTTGTAGATGGTGTAAGCAGTAACATCAGAAAGAGCACCAAACGCAGCGTTCAGATCAGCGGTCTTGTCACCAGCGATCTTGTTGTACGTCTCACCAACAATACCGATAACGGTCACGTTCTTAGCGAGGATGTACTCAGCTTTGTCTGCATATACGTAGCCAAGTTCGGCCTCTACCAGATCGCGAACCTTCGCAACAACAGTTGCTGCATCGAAGGAATCAAACCGAGGAGCGGCAACGCTCAGACCCTTGAATTCGCCAGCCTCAATGCTGTAGATAGCTGCATCGTATACGGTCTTAGGAGCATTTGCATTTACAGCGGTCAGGACGCCTCCGACTACCTGATAGATCTTACCGTCGCCGGCCTCCTCTACAGCCTTCTTGATCTCCTGCCACTTAGCAGTCTCGTACTTAACGAACTCAGGCTCGTTGGTCAGCAGATCATACATCCAGTGGCCGTAGTAGTAACCCATACCGTCCAGCATGTGATCCTGATCATAGATGCCTGCCAGTCTCTTGTAGTACATGAACTTAACGTCGCCCTTCGTGAACACTGCACCGTTCAGATCATCGAGAGCTGCTGCAGTACCGGAGATTACGTAGTCGTTGTTAGCCATCTTGTAGATGTCTACCTTATCGGTTGCAGAGCCAAGTTTTACCTTTGCCATTGCACCGGTACGGGTGTAGATCTTATCTACTGCGCCAGTGGTTGCGTTCATCTCACGGATTACCCAGTAATCGTTTGCGGTGGTTTCTGCAACCTTCGTTACTTTACCGTCGTCTGCGATGGTGTGGATATAGCCGTTTGCAACTTCAACGATGCTGCTCGTTTTGTTTGCATCAGTCAGATTGTATTCGTTGTCGTTGCGAACGTAGATTACCTTGTAAATCTCGCCTCTCTTAACGGGAAGCAGAGACTCCAGGTTCGTCGTACCGCCGAGAGTGCTGTTGAAGCCGGGGAAGATGCTATTGAAGTAATAGTCTTTCCAGTCGAAGCCGCCTACGTTCCAGCCGTTGAACTCTGCGATCTTGATGATGTCGTAGGAGTTCGTCTTGGTGGACCATGCGTATGCCTCAATGCCGTCCTCAGAAATGCTGGTGAAGTAGTCGATGACTACTACATCGCTGGTAGCCTTCACTTCGTCTGCAATGTATACCAGCTTGTCGTTGACTACTACGTACTCAACGTACTTGTTCTGGAAGGTAAGGAACTCTGCGATCATGTCCTCGTTGTGCTTAATCTTAGCAGCATCCGTACCCGGATTTGCGATGAATGCCTTCAGAGGAGTGCCCAGCATGTCGTCATAACCTACAGTCAGGGTCGTGATCTTGTCAACGCCGTCGTTGAAGTATACCAGGTTGTTGGTCTGATGGAAGCCAAGCAGGTAGCCCTTTGCTACGTAGTTAGTCTTGCCCTCTGCTTTGTTTGCTTCACCAGCGGTACCGATTACTTCGAGAATATCGATCTCAGCATTCTTGGTGTCAACGTAGTACAGTGCATAGTAGGTCTTGCTCTTTGCCAGCTCGCTTGCTGCTACGCCGGAGAAGCGGTAGTTTGCTACCGTTACGCTGCCGTTAGCGGTCAGATCGTTGGTCAGAGCACCCTTCTTCAGGGTCAGGGTCTTAGCATCGGAAGATACGGTGATCGTACCGAAGGTGTAGTTTCTCAGAAGTACACGATCGTATACGTCGTCGCCATCCAGGTCAGAGGCTACTGCCTTTGCGTATGCGGTATCGGTTGCACCGGTGGTCAGCGTGAACTGGCCTGCACCCATGGTCAGGTCTGCAATGATGGCAGCCTTATTTGCGGGAGCTGCGGTGAAGGTTACAACACCGTGGTTGTCTACGGATGCGCCGTACAGAGTATCAAAGAATACGCTGTAGTATGCTACCAGAGACAGATCTGCGATCTTGTAGATGTAGCCCTGCTCATCCATGTAGTAATCATTACCCATGGTGCCAAGGTTCATGCCGGCTGCTGCTGCATCTGCGTATACCTTGGACTCCAGCATACCGGTCTTGTTGTCGGTACCCTGCAGGTTGTTCAGTGCAGTGTACTTGTCAACCATCGTGGTCTTTACGCCATCCAGGGTGATAGTCTTGTTTTTAGCGTCGATAGCGATCTGATCCTTACCTGCATAGTTGGTGTAGGTGGTGTTCAGAGATACGCTCTTCAGAATCTTTGCAAAGTTGTTCTGATAGGTTACCTCGTATGCGGTACCTACTGCTGCGTTTGCATCGGTGATGCCCAGATCAGCTGCTGCTACGTGATACTTGGTGCCGCTGGGTACGCCTTCTGCGTCAGCTACTGCAAACTGTACGAAGTTCTCGCGTACTACTACTGCGTCCTTCTCGTTCAGCTTTACCTTGTTGCTGGCGGTGATGATCACGGTCTCAGTGCCTACGCCAAATACCTTCTCAGCTACGGTCTTGCCGTCGATCTCTACGAACAGTGCGTTGTAGAGAACCTGAGCGATCTGTGCACGGGTCAGCTGATCCATGTGACCTACGTTCTCCAGACCCTTCGTCAGACCCCAGTCGCCTGCAGTCTTTACGTAGGACCAGGGGTAGCCTGCTGCGCCATAGGTGGTACCCAGGGCACGTACTACCATTACCAGTGCGTCACGGTAGGTGATACCGTCGTGGGGGCCGAACTTGCCGTCACCGTAGCCGTTGATGATTCCCTGCTGTGCTGCAAAGGAAATTGCGCCTACGATGTACTCTTCGCCCGTCTTGAGGAACTTTGCTACATCCTCAAATCCGGAATCGTTCTCCGTCGTTTTCCAGTATGCGTCTTCGGTAGCCAGCTTACCGGTTACCAGACGGGAAACGAACAGAGCCATGTGCCAACGCTCCAGCTTATCGCTGTCGTTGTTGCCTGCGCCGGGGGCGTACAGGCCGATGGTCTTCAGGAAGTCTACGGCTTCCTGATGAGCGTTCTCTGCCTTAGTATCTGCTGCGAAGACAGCCGGTACTACGCTGAAGATCATCAGCATGGCGAGAACCAGAGAAAGAATCTTCTTCATCTTTTTCTGTGCTCCTTCTTAAAATAAAAAAATTTTTTTATACAGGTAAATCCGCCAGGGATTTCCCTGCGTGTATATCATACCCTATTCTGCACTCTTTTTCAAGCACTTCCCTCTATCTGCAATACAACTGCAATATTAAACACCGTTTAATTTTGCAAA
>JAZQDY010000095.1:0-3441 GCA_045547015.1 Eubacteriales bacterium
ACCATCAACGATCTTGCCATCCATGGCATCGACATCGTAAAGCATATCACCGGCAAGAAGCTGGAGCGGATCGTGGCGGCAAGAACGTGGAACGCCTTTGCCGACAAGGAGCCGAACTTTGCGGACAGTGCCCAGTTCATGTTGGAACTCACCGGCGGCACCGGTGTGATCGCGGACGTTTCCTACGCCGCACCCGGCCCCATCATGTACTCCATGCCCCAGTACTGGCGTTTCACCTATTGGGGAACGAAGGGTATGCTGGAATATAACAGCGTGGAAGGCAACGTGGGCGGCGATATCAGCATGACGCTGACTGAAACGCAGGAGACGGTGCACGTACCGGTGAAGGAAGTCACCCGCACGTATCTTGATTCCTTCCTTGACGAGATCGCCGGCAAGGAGTGCGAATTCACCACGGCAGAGGTGATCGAGTCCAGCCGTGACACCCTGACCATTCAGGCCGCCGCCAAGGCGTAATTCTTGAGAGGTACCGTAATTTTGCGGTACCTCTTTTTGTTGACAATAGAGAAAAACTGTGATATGATTACGATACTGTAATTCTGACGGCGGAGGAACATGGTATGAATACACCGCATCCCAAATATACGGAGCTTCTGCAGAGGCAGGAAGCATTGCTGCAGATGAAAAATGAAAAAACGGATTTTTACAACGGCATATACGACCGCTGGAAAAATCCCGTGCTGACCAGGGAGCATATTCCGCTGATCTGGCAGTACGACGTGAATCCCGAAACCAATTCGCATTTTATGGAGCGGCTGGGCGTGAATGCGGTGTTCAACGCCGGTGCTCTGGAATTGGATGGGAAATATTATCTGATCGCCCGCGTGGAGGGCAATGACCGCAAGAGCTTTTTCGCCGTGGCGGAAAGCGAAAGCGGCGTGGACGGCTTCCGCTTCTGGGAGAAACCGATCCTTCTCCCCGATACCGATCCTGCGGAAACGAACGTGTACGATATGCGTATCACGAAGCACGAGGACGGGTGGATCTACGGCATCTTCTGCTCGGAAAGCAAGGATGCGGAAAATCCCGATCTGTCCGCCGCCGTGGCGGCGGCAGGCATTGTGCGGACGAAGGATCTGAAAACCTGGGAACGCCTTCCCAACCTGGTGACGCGACGCAGTCCCCAGCAGCGGAACGTGGATCTGCTTCCGGAATTTGTGGACGGAAAGTATGCGTTCTTCACCCGCCCCATGGATGACTTCATCAATACCGGCAGCGGCGGCGGTATCGGCTTTGGCCTTTGCGAGGATATTACGAACGCCGTCATTGACGAGGAGATCATTACCTCCCCCCGGCGGTATCACACGATTACCGAGGCGAAAAACGGGGAAGGTGCCGCACCGATCAAAACGAGCAGGGGCTGGCTCCATATTGCCCACGGCGTTCGGAACACGGCCGCCGGCCTGCGGTACGTGATCTACGTGTTCGTCACCGATCTGAAAGAGCCCTGGCGGGTTATTGCGGAGCCGGGCGGCTTTTTGATCGCACCGCGGGAAGGGGAGCGCGTGGGCGACGTTTCCAACGTGGTATTCACCAATGGAGCCATCGCCCGGGAAAACGGAGAGTTGTATATTTACTATGCGTCCAGCGATACGCGTCTTCACGTTGCCACCACCACGGTGGAAAAAATGCTGGATTATGCGTTCCATACGCCGGCAGATCTTCTTCGCAGCCGAGACTGCGTACAGCAGCGGTGCGACCTCATCGAGCGAAATCTTGCGTATCTTTCCAGGGAGTAAGGAAAAGCGTGTCCTTCATGGGATTTGCTTTGTGAGACAGAATCTTTTACATTGACAGCCACGCCTGTTTGTGGTGTAGTGAATACAGTAAATAATAAAGGAGTTGATCATTATGTCTGCACGTATTTTTGGTTGTTCCGATTTGCATTTATTAAAATATATAAGGAGATATAATGATCAAACTGCAAGGTTCCAAAAATTCCGCGGTTGTATACGCGGATAAAATCGATAAACAGGCGAAAACGCAAATCGCAGCTCTTCTGCGAAGTGAGGCGTATGCGGACAGTAAGATCCGCATCATGCCGGATGTGCACGCCGGCAGAAACGTACCGGTGGGTACGACGATGACGCTTTCGGGACGGGTCAGTCCGTCGCTTGTGGGCGTAGATATCGGATGCGGTATGGAGACGGTGTTTCTGAAAGAACGGGATGTGGATCTTCAGAAACTGGACGAGGTTATACACGCCGCCGTCCCCTGCGGGGCAAAAATTCACGAAAGTGCAAAAGCGTTTTTTGATCTGGGCGGCCTGTACTGCCGGGACGGCGTGGACGAAGTGCGGGCACAGTGCAGTCTTGGCACGTTGGGCAGCGGGAATCACTTTATCGAACTGGATCGTTCAAAAAACGGGGATCTTGTGCTTGTTATTCATACAGGATCCAGACAGCTGGGCAGCGATGCCGCAGCGTATTATCAGGAGCAGGCGTACCGTTATCAGTGCAAAAAAGCACGCCGGCAAACAAGGCGGCAGGGGTACGGTTATGCAGAGGAAGAACGCTTCTGCAGATCCGTCCGGCGGGAAAGGAAAAGCGGTCTGTCCGTCCGGCGGGAAGACGCTGTGCTGGAGGGGGATCTGTTTGAAAAGTACCTGCACGATATGCACATTATAACGGCGTTTGCCCATCGGAATCGGGAAACTATAGCGGCACGGATCTGTGATGCTATGGGATTTACGGTAAAGGAGCGGTTTTCCTGCGTTCATAACTGTATCGATCCGACGTATGGGATCCTGCGAAAGGGTGCCATTTCGGCGCGTCTTGGGGAGCGTGTGATTATTCCTCTTAATATGCGGGACGGTGCAATCCTCGGGACGGGACTCGGCAATCCTGCGTGGAATTTTTCCGCACCCCACGGTGCAGGCAGGGTGTGCAATCGGACCGAGGCACAATTTGCCTTTACGGTAGAGGAATATCAGAAAGAAATGGCGGGGATCTACACGACAACGGCACAGCGGGGCTCGCTGGATGAGTGTCCGATGGCGTACAAAGAACCGAAAACGATCCTGGACCGGATACGGGAAACCGTTTCGGTTGAGGAGGTCATAAAGCCGATCTATAATTTCAAATCCTGCTGAAACAGGTTGGGGCTCCGGCATCTTTCAGATACCGGAGCCCTTTTGCAATCCCGCTTAGTCTATGGTCTACAAAAAAGAAATTTTCGGCAGTTTTGTGTATGAATTCGAACCTTCGTAATTCATTATTTAGATTTTTTGCTATCGTTAATATAGTTTCCGTTTTCATCCCTATTTATTGGAACAGCGGTAAGGCAAAAACGTAGACAATGGCACGGACAAGAAAGTTCTATTCTATATTTATCTTTTGCACCTCTGTATGTAAAATCTCCGCCACAACGAATTACTTCGCAATAAGTGAAAATTTCTGCCATAGCACGAGGACAAAACCC
>JAZQDY010000096.1:0-27666 GCA_045547015.1 Eubacteriales bacterium
GCTGCCTCTCGATGAATTCCGTCTCCATCTCGATATGTTTTACAAAATCCTTGACAGTTGGGGATTTACGAAGAAAGCAACCGCTTTTGCCTCTCCCTGCGGCCCCGTGGGCGTGCCGGCAGACAACAGTGACTACATGAAAATCCTCCGGGAATACGGCATTCTGTCATGGAAAAACATCTGGGGCGAATGGGACGATTACGCCGGCGTGCAGGACGGCATCGTGTGTGAGCAGGCCATCGCCATTATTCCCTGGGAAGGCTACGACGTAGATCCCCGCTATCTGAAGGATGCCATAAGCGAGAACGATCCTGCACCCGGCACGGATTTCCTCACTCACTGGCCCAACTTCCTCCGCTATAATCCGGAAAACAACGGGGAGCGTCTCTCCGCATGGGTGGATTATTTCCACCGTCAGGCAGAAATCTTCGGCGTGATGCTGTCAAAGGACATCCGCTTCGCCGCATCCCAGGCAGTGTACAACCGTTTTGCCAAGGCGGATTTTGCAGACGGCAAGTATGTCATTGATCTTGCCGACGTGGATAAGCAGAATGCCGATGCCCTGAAAAACGAATTCTACGTGAGCTTCAAAACACGCGCCCTGCCCGTCTCCTGCGAGGGCGGTACCATCTCCCTGTACGAAACAAAGAAAAACTTCGTCACCTACAAAATCGAAAGAACCGGCGGATATAAAATCCGCATCGGATTCTGACAGATTCTGAACCAAATACCGCAAACCTCTCAATTTTCAAGAAGAATTGAGAGGTTTGTTTTTTATTTATTCAAAGGACGTGAAAGCTTCTGAACACGTCCCAGGCGGGATCAGCATAGAAACGGTGTCCGCCCTCACCAACGATAAGACGGCAGTTGTTCTCCGCACCGGCTTTTTTGTAGATACGCTGTACCGTATCAAAGGTTTCGTTTACGCCGGCAATGGGGAAAATGGCGTCCTCGATACCGGCCACGATGATAAACGGACGGGGGGCAATAAGCACCGCCAGATCGCCCATATCAAAATACCGGGCGATACCGGGAATGTAGTTGCAGTCGCAATGACGCATGGCGGCAATGGAATCCCGGTAGGTGCACACGCTGCAGGACGGCATGGCGATTTTGATCCGCTCGTCGTAGCAGGCAGCGTAGAACGAGCAGGTGCCGCCGCCGCTGTTGCCCATGACGGCCACCTTATCCGTATCGATTTCCGGGAACGCCTCCAAGGCGTCGATGGCACGGGACACGTCCCACACACGCTCGCCGATAAAGGTTCTGCCCAGAAGCAGTGCCACCATGGACGGATGCTCACAGGTTGTCTTGCCCAGTATTTTATCACTCTTTCTTTCGCCGAAGCCACGCTGCTCCAGAACGAGGGCGGCGTAGCCTTCCTTTACGATCTGCCGGGCGAAATCCCGGTCACCGCCGGAGATGGATTTGTTATCTCCGCCGTAAATGGCCTTGCCCATGGAAATGTGCATACCGGAGGAATGTCCCTGCAGGCAGATTACCACGCCGTGCTTTTCCTTTCCGTCGTTGGGAATCCACAGATGACAGGGGACTTTCGCATATTCTTCACTGCTGAACACAAAGCGGATATCCGTGTAGGTTTCCATGTCCCGCCTGTATTCGATCTGCACGTCCGCGGGCACTTTTTCGGGCATAACGCCCAAAAGCTCCTCGTATTTTGCACGGACGGCGGCTTTATAGGTGTCAAAATCCACACCGTCGTCAAATGCCATAGACGGTTTCAGGGAAGCAAACGCTTTTTCGTGACAAAGATCGGGACTCAAAAGATCCATGTTATTCATACCAACACCTCATTTTTGCAGATATAACGGGCGGCTGATTCTTACAAAAACATTTTAATACATTTCTTTTGAAAATTCAATATTTTATCTGCACAAAAACCATGAAAAAAGGTGTATTTTCCCATTTGTATTCTGCAATTTTGATATTTTCGGCATTGTATCCCCGTCTTTTTCAATCCATCTGTTTTTTTGCGTCTTGATCAATTGCTTTTCCCATTTTTTTGCGCTATAATAAAGAAAATGCACATCGACAGAAAGAAGGATACGCCAATGCCCCAGGAATACGAACGAATTTTTCCCACAACACTGGCAGATCTTACCTGCGATTCTTTTAATACACCCACTTCCTGGGTGCATACCCCCACCGATACCGCCAGAATGAGCACGCCCCACCATCATAGCGGCTATGAAATCTATCTGCTGATTGCCGGCAGTGCCCGTGCCTTTATCGAAAACACCTGTATTGATCTGACGCCGGGAACAGTCACGGCAGCAAAACCGTACGCACCCCATCGATACGTATATTTTTCCAACACGCCGCCCAATCTGCGCTTTGTTTTCAACGTGCATCCCCGGTATCTGTCCGCCTTTTATTCCGAAAGCGCAGTCCGCTCGTTCTTTTCCCCTTTTGAAGAAACCTGCTTCGTCCGCCTTAGTGAAGAGGAGACGAAAAAATACATAGAGCTGGCACACGAACTGGATGCGGAATTTGCAAAGCCGGATCACGGAAACAGTTTTCTGCCCATCGGAGATATTCTCTCTCTCCTTGCCCGGCACAGTGAAAAATCCCCCGCAGAAAAAGCGGCTCCGTCCGCCGACCCTCGCATTCAGCGCATGATCGAATACGTCAGCGTTCATTTCGCAGAACCCATTACGCTGGAAACACTGTCCAGGGAATTCTATATCGGAAAGCGGACCATCAACGAACTGTTCAAACGGGAGCTGGGCACCACACCCGGCACGTTTCTCACCGATCTGCGTGTGCAGAACGCCCTGTTCCTTCTGACACGCAGTGACTACACGTTCCGAAAAATCAGCACCCTTTGCGGGTTCAGCTCACCTGCCCATTTTTATCAGGCCTTTACCGGCAGAATGAAGGCATCCCCCTCCGCATTCCGCAAGCAGTACAGAGAGGAGGTGCTTTCCCGATGAACGTGCTTTCCCCCTTCAGCATACAATCTCCCGGTGAACTTTGGCAGATCCACCGATTCCAAAACGAGAATCTCCGGCTGCCGTATGCGTTTTCCCCCGACACGGTACTGCTGTACTGCGAAAGCGGCACGCTGACAGTATCTCTCCTCGCAAAAGCACTTCTTCTCAAGAGTGATGACTGCATACTGATTCCGCCCCACGTTCTGCACCGTATTACAGCAGATACGCTCTGCGGCACGGCACTGGTGTTCAAGAACGCCTACCTGCAAAAGCATTTCTCCGAACCCTTCGCCGCGCGGCTGCTGGCCGCCTTTCCCGGAGACACGGTTTATATAGAAAACTGCAAAAAAAACGCACCGTTTGCCTCCCGATGCGGAAGTGAGGATTTCGGCTTTATTGATCTTGCCCGGCTTTTGCTGGTTCTGGAAAAAGAAGCGGCAAGGTGGGACGGCCGGAGCACCGTAACTCCGTTCAGCGGTACGCTCCAAAAAATCGTGGAGCATATCACAGAGAAGCCGGAAGGCGATCTCTCCGTTTCCGGCGTTGCCCGGATGTTTTCCCTTTCGGACGCCCACGTCTGCCGGCTGTGCAAAAAAGAGATGGCACTGACGCCCACGGAGCTGATCACTGCCTGCCGCATGAGCCGTGCCGCCCGGCTGCTTACGGAAACGGAGCTGTCCGTCCGGCAGATCTCGGGAATGTGCGGATTATCCTCTCACACTCATTTTCAAACTCTGTTCAAAAAATACATCGGCGTCACACCGAAAGAATACCGTTTGATGCAAACGTAAGGAGGTGTTGCATTTGAAAAAGCAACACCTCCGCGAGGTTTCCCTTGCCAGATACTGCGGTCATTTTTGCCCGTTCCGGGCAAAAAATCGGGAAATCACGCAGCGTATTCCTACGGAATTTCAAATTTTCGCGTCTCTGACGCAAAAATTTGGGGCTGTCACACCTACGTGTGACAGCCCCTTTCTGTATATTTCACCGCAAAGACTTGACAAAACAATAACCCTATGGTAAAATATATACATAGATATGCAATGTATCGTAATTCAATGCAACGGAGGAACAATATGAAAATCAGCAAAGAACTTCTAAAAGGCAGTACCGCCATCATGATCCTGAAAATGATTTCCGAGGAGGATTCCTACGGCTATCAGATCGTCCAGCGGATTGCGTCAAAATCGGAGAATGTGTTCACTTTGAATGAAGGAACGCTGTACCCGCTTCTGCACACCATGGAAAAAGAAGGCTGGATTGAATCCTACCGCAAGCCGGGAGAAAGCGGACGGGATCGCAAATACTATCGGATCACCCCTGTGGGAAAGCTGAAGCTTGCCGCCCAGATCGAAGAATGGGAGGTTTTTACAAACGCAGTGAACGGCGTTTTGAAGGAGGGAAACTAACGTGCCCGGAAATGACTTTGATCTGAAAAAAGAAATCGCACTTCATACGGCGTGGCTCGTCCACGACGTACGCTCCCGCCGCAAACGGAAGGAGATCCGGCGCGAGCTTTCGGAGCATCTGGAGGATGCCGTGTATCATCATATGATGAAAGGATGCTCCGAAAGAGAGGCATTTCGTATCGCCGCAGAAGAGTTGGGTGAGGCAAAAAAATTACAGCGTCTGTTTGCCCTGGTTCACAACAAAACGTCCTCCAGGCTGACGCACCGCTTGGGAATGCTTTTTCTCATAGTAATCGCCGCAGTTCTTCTTCGCTTCATTCCCAAAATGGATTTGCCGTATACGCTCCAAAACTGGCTGATACTCGTCTCCCAGCTTATTTGTATATCCCTGTCGCTGGTGTTTGTGGTAAGCGAGTACAAATACATCCGTGCGTTCTGCAAGCGGATCCGTTTGATCGGCAAGGTGAAAAAAATATGCCGTGAAAAACAGTTCCCGTTTCACTGCACGGCGAATGCCTATAAGGATTTTGATAATACGTCCGGGGAACCCTCTGCATTGATTCAAGCAAACGGAAAAACCATTGCCATTCGATTCGTGGCGTGTCTGAAGAAAAACGATACCTATACGTTCACGGATGCAGCCAGTTTCTTTACGACCAATAATGCAAATCCGGTTTTTATCAGTTTCAGTTATCCCAAAAGCGGACTCACCCCCAAAACACCGGAAGAAAGTCGTTTATACCTGCCAAAAGTCGTAAGATTGAAAGAGGACAATTACCTCAAAAGCGAAACGGTGCGATTGGAATCGGAACGGAAACATTCTTCGGACACACAAAACATTCTGTGCATCCATCCGCTGCCTGCGAAGGTACAGGTAGTACACACCAACCGGGCCGAAGATATTTTCGACGGCGATACCTTTAAGGGATACACAGTGTACAGCGGAAACGGACTGTGTGGGCTTCTTCATTCGATCGGTGAGAAAAAATAAGAAGCGCATGTCTCCGCAGTTTCAAAAACCTTTCAAAAAGTGCCCGTGCAACGCCTTGACTTTCCATTTGCGAAATGCTATAATTATGTCGGAAAAACACATAATTTTTGAAAGGAACTATGCATATGCTTCAAGATCTCTTATCATCCGTCCTTAACTGGGCAACCACCGCAGGTCTCCGCCTTCTGATCGCTGTAATTCTTCTGCTGATCTCCTTCAAAATCGTAAACACCATCGGCAAAAAGATCGAGAAAACCGGCGACAGCGGCAAGCTGGATAAAACGCTTTCAAAGGTATTCGCCTACGCGTTCAAGCTGGGTATGAAGTGCCTGATCGCCATCTGCCTCGTTGGCTACGTGGGCATTGACACCAGCGGTCTTGCCGCTCTCGTTACCTCCTTCGGCGTTTGTGCCGGTCTGGCACTCAACGGTGCGCTCAGCAATCTCGCCGGCGGCGTTCTCATCATTCTTACCCGTCCTTTCCGTGTGGATGATTACATCGAAGCCCAGGGATACGCCGGCACGGTAGAGGATATCCACATCACCTGCACCCGTCTTCGTACGCCGGACAACAAAGTGGTTTACGTGCCCAACGGTGCCCTCTCCAGCGGCAGCATCGTGAACTATTCCGAAAAAGATACCCGTCGTGTGGATCTCACCTTCTCCATCGGCTACGACAACGATTTTGAAGCGGCAAAATCCATTCTCGCCCGTCTCTGCGACGCCCACGAGCTGATTCTGAAGGATCCTGCGCCCATGATCCGCGTTTCCGAGCACGGCGCCAGCAGCGTCAATATCGTTACCCGCGTATGGGTAAACAGCGCAGACTACTGGACGGTACACTTTGATCTGTTGGAAGGTGCAAAGGCTGCTTTTGACAAGAGCGGCATTACCATTCCCTACAACCAGCTGGACGTACACGTGAAAAACGATTAAGCAAACACATACAAAACAGGCTTGGCAATTTGCCAAGCCTGTTTTCTTTCACTTTTCTTTTTTCTCAAAGGCGTCCGCCACGTCCGAAAGCAGTTTTCGGATGGGCAGATGCTGGGGACAAGCACTCTCGCAGGCACCGCATCCGATGCAGGTGCTCGCCTTGCCGCCCTCGTGGGTATGGATATCATAATAATATCCTGCATTCCAGTTGTTGAATATTTTTTTCGTATTCATGCAGGCAAACAACTCCGGAATCGGGATACCCATGGGGCATCCGTCCACGCAATACCGGCAGGCAGTACAGGAGATCATGTCCTCTCCCCGCAGAATGGCACTCACCTTTCCCACCGCATTCCATTCCGCCTCATCCAGCGGCCGGAAACTACGCATGGTTTCCATATTATCCTTCACCATATCCATGTCACCCATGCCGGACAACACTGCTATCACACCGTCAAATCCGGCAGCAAAACGGATGGCATAGCTGGCGTAGGAGCCGCCGCCCAAACCGTCAAAAACAGCCTTCGCCGTATCCGGCAGACGAACGAGACAGCCTCCCTTCACCGGCTCCATCACGAGAATCGGCTTGCCAAAGCGGCGGCAAGTTTCGTAAACTCTGCGGGAATCCACGGAAACATCTTCATAATCCATATAGTTGAACTGGATCTGCACCACTTCGATCTGCGGATATTCCGTAAGGATCTGCTCCAGCATTTCAGCGTTATCGTGGAAGGAGATTCCGAAATGGCGGATCTTTCCTTCCGCTTTCAGCTGCAGTGCCGTCTCGTACGCCCGGCACTCTTTGAATTTCTTAAAATTCTCCCGATCCTGTGCGTGCATCAGATAAAAATCAAAATAGTCCACGCCGCAGGCGGCAAGCTGACTTTCAAACAGGGGACGGATCTCTTCCTCCCTTTTAAAGAACGGACCGGACAGCTTATCCGTCAGCACATAGCTTTCTCTTGGATACCGGGACGTGAGAGACGTTTTCAGCGCTCCCTCGCTCTTTCCGCGGTGGTAGCCGTGAGCGGTATCAAAATAGTTGAAGCCGCCTGCCATAAACGCATCCACCATCCGGGAGAATGCTTCCGTATCTATCTCTTTTTCCTCTGTTTCGGTAAGAGGCAGACGCATGGCGCCAAAGCCCAATCTGCCGCGAATTTTCTCAAACGATGACATATCTCTCGTCTCCTTTTTTACGCACGCCGTACCGAACGGTTTTCTGCGGGAAACATCACGGTATTGCCCTTCTCCCCGTCTTGACAGGACCCGTCGGAAATGCTATAATCTACAAAGATAGTATATCCTATCCATGAGAGATTGTCAAGTACCGCAAAAAGGAGATTTTTCATGAAAAAAGTAAAGATCACCGTTATGAAAATGGCCCGCCACGACGATCTGATAGAAAAATATGAAAATCCCCTGGAGCACGAATGTGATATGCAGATCGGCCGGGTGTTTACCGCCGACGGCTGGCAGATCCCCAAGGGTATGTGTCAAAGTGCGTGGGACGTGCTCTCCCCTTACGTACTGGCGCTCTCCTGCGGCGGCGGCGACTTTTTCGACGGATGGATGAAAAACAAGACATCCGCCATGATCTCATGCAGTGACGGCTTCCGTCCGGTCACGTTCCTTCTGGAAGCCATAGAGGAAGATGCCGAGGGATAACAGCCCCCTCTCCTCACACCAATTCATCAAAGGAGTACACGCGATGTTTTCAATCGGTTGCAACTACTGGGCCTCTCACGCCGGCATTTATATGTGGTCGGATTTTAACGAGGATGAGATCCGGAAAGATCTTAAGGCGCTGACCGCCCACGGCATGATCTGCCTGCGGGTTTTCCCTCTCTGGAGTGATTTCCAGCCTATTGAGCCTATGATGAGCTGCCACGGGGAACTGCGGCGGATCGCTTATAAAGATGATGCACCGCCGGCAAATCCCTATTATCTGGATGAAACCATGATGGATCGATTCGCCCGCTTCTGCGATCTGTGCGGCGAATACGGCATCACGCTGATCGTGGGGCTTCTCACTGGCTGGATGAGCGGCCGGCTGTTCATTCCTACTGCACTGTACGGAAAGAATCTTTATACCGATCCTGCCGCCCTGCTTTTTGAGCAGCGGTTCGTGATGGGATTTGTCTCCCGATTCAAGGACAGAAAAGAGATTTACGCCTGGGATCTGGGCAACGAGTGCAACTGTCTGGGGGAAGCCGTAAGCCGTTTTGAGGCGGACAACTGGACAGCCGTTATCTCCGGTGCCATCCGCCGCTGCGACGGCGAGCGTCCCATTATATCCGGCATGCACGGTCTGGACACGGACGGTACCTGGACCATACAGGGACAGGGCGAATTCTGCGGCGTGCTCACCACCCATCCATATCCCTATTTCGTCCCCCATGCCGACAAGGCCTGCGTCACCGCACCGCGGACACTTCTGCATGCCACGGCGGAAACGAAATTTTACAGCGACGTCTCCGGAAAGCGAGGATTGGTAGAAGAGATCGGCAATCTCGGTCCCATGCTCTGCAGTGACGGCAACGCCGCCCGCTTCCTTCGGTATAATCTGTTCTCCAACTGGGCAAACGGCGCGGACGGTCTGCTCTGGTGGTGCGGATTTGATCTGACCCATGTGGACAAGCCGCCTTATACCTGGAATATGTGTGAGGTGGAACTGGGCGTACTCCGGAATGACCGTTCCCCCAAGCCCATCGCCGCGGAAATGCAGAAATTCTCCGACTTTCTGCAGGGACTGGATTTTGATCTGCCGCCGGCAAAGACGGATGCCGTCTGCCTTCTGACCATGGACGGCAAGCAGTGGGGCAAGGCGTACATGACTTACGCTGTCGCAAAGCAGGCGGGGCTGAATCTCCGATTCGCCTACTGTGAAAACGAACTGCCCGAAAGCCGTATCTATCTGCTCCCCTCCGTCAGCACGGATAAGATCATGCCGGCGGACGCGTATCGGAGGCTGTTTGATAAAGTGGCGGACGGTGCTGTGCTGTATCTCTCCAACGACGCCGCTATCCTCCGGGAATTCAAGAAATATATCGGTATGGAGCTGATCGATGCAGAGAATACGGAAACCGCCGGCACGTTCTCCTTCGGCGGGAATACGTTCCCGTACAGCCGCCATCGTACCCATCATCTGGCAGGAGCCGGCGCGGAGATTCTGGCTGCGGACGACAGGGGTGAGCCCATGCTGACCGCCTTCTCCCTCGGCAAAGGCAAGGTGTTCTATCTGAACTTCCCCATGGAAACAGCCCTTCTTGACAAAAGCGACGTAATAGGCGATCGCTACGCGGAGATTTACCGGCAGTTGTTTTGGCCGTATACAGACAAAGCGGTGTTCACAGAGAATCCATATCTTGCCGTAACGGAGCACGTCGCCCCCGCGGGCACGTATGCCGTAATTCTGAACTGCGCAGACACCCGCCAGGCACACGAACTGAAGACAGATCGGACGCTGAAGAAAGTCATCCGCGGGAATGCGGCATACACGGAACCCTTCGACTGCAGTATTCTGTTGTTTGAATAACATACTATTCATTTATAATTAAGGAGATATTTATGAAACCTTTACGTACCGGTTACGCCTATCACGGCAACCGTATGCTCCATCACGCTGAGGAAGACCTCAAAGATATGGCGGCTCACCACGGCAATATCGTGGTACATATGCTGTCTCACACTGACTGGGACCGGCACAAAAACGTAATCAAGGACATGATCGCCGTCACCGAAGGACTCGGCATGGAGGCATGGGTAGATAACTGGGGACTGGGCGGCCCTCCCGGCGACAAATCCCATTTTCTCGCCTACTACCCGGATTCTCACGTATACTATTCCGACGGATCCATGGACCCGGTGCGCGCCTGCCTGAACAGCCCGGATTTTCGTAAATTCACCCGTGAATGGATTGACGTGGTTGAATTCACCGGGGCGAAAAAGATTTTCTGGGACGAGCCGCATCTGCCCGAAAAGAAGCTGGACAACGGAAAAGTTCTCTTTGCCTGTGCCTGCTCCCGCTGCAAAAAGCTGTTCAAAGATAAATACGGCTATACCATGCCGGAGGAATCCAACGAAGACGTTGTCAACTTCCAACTGGATTCCATCGTGGATTATTTCCGGGAGGTTACTGCGTACAGCGTAACAAAAAATATGGAAAACGCCGTCTGCGTCATGCTGGGCACCAGCGGCATAAGCCTGGAATCGGTTGACCGAATCTGCTCGCTCGACACGCTCACGGATATAGGATCCGATCCGTACTGGATCGGTCGGAATGCAGACGCATACGAATACGTATATAACGGAACAAGGCACAATCTCAGCGTATCCGAGAAATTCGGCAAAGATCACAACCTGTGGATCCAGACCTTCAACAATCCCCGGGGCGAGGAAGAAGATATCATCATCGCCGCCGAGGCATGCTACGACGCCGGCGCCCGTACCATTCTGGCATGGGGCTACTACGGCTCCATCTCCAACGATTACCGGGCGAAAAATCCCCTGGTGACAAAAATCAAAACCGAAGAAGCCTTCCGCCGCATCTGGGATCGGGAACGGGATCGGATCCTTGAAGAAAAGCGGCAGATGATGCGGGAGAAATACGGCAAATAACAAAATGCAACAGAAAGGGGATGCCTGCCCATGAAAAGACAAAGACGCACCGTCTCCCTGCCCACGGATTTTGAAAAGGATCTTGCCGCCGGCATCGCTCCCTTTTCTGACTATCCCCGGCCGCAGATGCGGCGGGATTCCTACGTTTGCCTGAACGGGCAGTGGGATTTCCGCATCGAAAACCGGGGTGCTATCACGTACGAGGGAAAAATCACCGTTCCCTTCGTTCCCGAAAGCCGGATTTCCGGCGTGATGCGCACGGTACAAGCGGATGATACGCTGATCTACGAGCGTACCTTCACCGCAGAAAAGCCCGCCGGCGGCGGACGTCTTCTTCTGCACGTGGGTGCGTGCGATCAGTACGCCCGGGTATCCGTAAACGGAAATCCTGCGGGAGAAAACGAGGGCGGGTATCTGCCCTTCTGTTTTGACATAACGGATCTTATCACGGACGGGGAAAACCGCCTGCGAATAGAAGCACGGGATCCGCTCTGCCCGGATCTGCCTTACGGAAAGCAGACGAGAACGCCCGGCGGTATGTGGTATACCAATATCAGCGGCATCTGGCAGACGGTATGGGCAGAATACGTACCGGCGGAGTATATAGAGAATCTCCGACTGACGCCGGATCTTACCGGCGTGGATATAGAAATCAACGGCGGCTGCGAAGAAAAGGTACTGCATTTCGGCGGAAAGGAGTATCCGTTTACGGGAAGCACGTTCCGGCTGAACGTGGATGATCCGCTCCTATGGACGCCGGACAATCCCCATCTGTATGCATTTTCCGTCACGGCCGGGGAAGATACGGTATATTCTTATTTCGGACTTCGGACCTTCTCTGTGGGAGAGAAAAACGGAACACCGCTTCTGCTGCTCAACGGAGAGCCCATCTTCTGCCACGGCCTTCTGGATCAAGGCTATTTCAGCGACGGCATTTTTCTGCCCGCCTCCCCCCGTGGCTTCGCCGAGGATATTCTGAAGATGAAGGCTTGCGGCTTCAATATGCTGCGCAAGCACATCAAGCTGGAGCCGGATCTGTTTTACTATTACTGCGACAAATACGGCATGCTGGTATTTCAGGATATGATAAACAGCGGAAAGTACTCTTTCTTCTGGGATACAGCGCTTCCCACGGTATTTTTGAAAAAGGGATTCACCCACCGCGCCTCCTCCGTGCGCCGGAAAATCTTTGAGGAGACGTGCCGCGGCATCCAAAAGGCACTGTACAATCATCCGTCTGTAGTGTATTATACAATTTTCAACGAAGGCTGGGGACAGTTCCGGGCGGCAGAGGAATACCGTCTTTTGAAAACGGCGGATCACACCCGGATCTATGACACCACCTCCGGTTGGTTTAAGGTGAAGGAAACGGATGTGGAAAGCGATCACGTGTATTTCAAACCGGTGAAATTGAAACGGGTACCGGGGAAACCTATGGTTCTCTCGGAATTTGGGGGCTACGCCTGCCGGATCAAAGAGCACGCATTCTGCCCGGACAAAACGTACGGCTATCGCATCTGCTCCGATGCCAAATCATTGGAAGATGCGCTGGTAAAATTATACGAAGCCGAGATTCTTCCCGCCATCGAGAACGGGCTGTGTGCCGCTGTTCTCACCCAGCTCAGCGACGTGGAGGAGGAAACCAACGGCATTCTTACCTATGACCGCAAGGTACAGAAAACCGCTGCGGAAAGGATGCGGGCGCTGGCAGACACGCTGTACGGCACCTTTGACACACTTTATAAATAATTCTGCCCCGGGAGATTGTGTTTCTCGCACAATCTCCCGGGTATTTTTGTGCATTTTTCGTTTTTCTGACCAAAATTCATCTTCCCCTCTTGTAATTCCATTATATTTATTGTATAATATATCGAATACAATACAAAAGCGGCACGAGGTGATTATTTTGGCATATACCTTCCGCGGCGGCGTTCGCCTTGAAGAACACAAACACACACATACAAAGCGGATTGAAACGCTCCCGGCTCCCCAAACGGTAGCGATTCCTCTGCAGCAGCATATCGGTGCCCCCTGCCTCCCCACAGTGAAAGTAGGAGACACAGTCACGGTGGGCCAGCGCATCGGCGATATGGAAACCGGCCTTTCCTGCCCGGTACACTCCAGCGTGTCCGGCAAAGTCATTGCCATTGAAGATAAATTCGCCCCCATGGGCAACAAAATCTCCAACGTAATCATTGAAAATGACATGCAGGACACGCCCCACCCAGACGTTCACGCTTTCCCGAAATCCCTGATTGACGCCACGCCGGAAGAAATCATCCAGATCGTCCGCAACGCCGGCATCTCGGGCATGGGCGGCGCTACGTTTCCTACATACGCAAAGATTCAGTCTGCCATTGGCAAGGTTGACAAAATCATCGTAAACGGTGCGGAGTGCGAACCGTTCATCTGCGCCAATCACCGGCTGATGCTGGAAAATCCGGCGTCTGTTATAAACGGCATCAAAATTCTTCTGAAGGTACTGGGCGTACATACCGCCTATATTGCCATCGAAGACAACAAGCTGGACGCGGCAAACAAGATCGAAAAACTGGTAGCCGACAGCCAGATGATTCACGTACGCATACTGAAAACCAAGTATCCCCAGGGCGACGAGCGTCAGCTCATTTACGCCCTGACCGGTCAGGAACTGCCGGCCGGGAAGCTGCCCGCCGACGTGGGATGCGTCATTTTCAATACGGAAACCTGTGCCTCCATTTTTAATGCGTTTGCTCACGGTATGCCGCTGATTAAACGAATCGTTACCGTAGACGGCGACTGCGTGCAGAATCCGAAAAACGTACTGGCACCCATTGGTGCCTCCTTCCAGTCTCTCATCGATTTCTGCGGCGGTCTGAAGCGGCAGCCCCAGAAAATTGTCACCGGCGGACCCATGATGGGTCGGGCCGTATGGGATCCTAACATGTCGGTAACAAAAGGTACTTCCGCGCTCCTGCTTCTGTCCGAGCGATACGACACGTCCATCGGCACGCCGCCCACCTGCATTCGCTGCGGCAGATGCGTGCAGAATTGTCCCATGCATCTGATGCCCAACTACATTGCCCTGTTCGCACGTGCCCGGGAATTTGACAGAGCCGAAGAATTCGGTGCCATGTCCTGCGTGGAATGCGGCACCTGCTCCTATAACTGTCCCGGACATCTGGAAGTTTCCCACGATATCCGTGCGGCAAGAAACGAAATCAGAAGGCTTTCCAAGCTGAAAAAATAATTCTCCCATTCTGCCTTCTTTCCCACCTCTTTTGAAAGGACGGTTTGCTTCCCTATGGATTCTTCCGTAAACAAAGAAAACACCGCCATACCCGCAGAAGCTCCCGAAACTGCGGATAACACGGTTTCTGCCGAAGAAGAAACGGCGTCTCCCGCCGCAGACGAACAGGCAGATGCATCTGCCGCCAAAAGCACGAAAAAAGAAAAAAAGACAAAAAAAACAATCACTATGCCGGAGCATCCCATTATTTCTCCGGCCCCTCACATGCGTACTGCGGAAACGACTCGCTCCGTGATGATCGACGTGGTGATTGCACTGCTTCCCGCATTCCTTTGGGGTGTGTACATTTTTGGCACACGCGCGCTGATTATCGGCGTAGTTGCCGTGGCTGCCTCCGTTCTCTTTGAAGCGCTGACCCAGCTGATCCTACACCGTCCGGTTACTATTGTGGATTTCTCGGCGGTAGTCACCGGTCTGCTTCTGGCAATGAATCTCTCCTCTGCCGTACCGATCTGGATCCCTATCGTGGGTGCATTCTTTGCCATCGTGGTGGTAAAGCAGCTGTTCGGCGGTATCGGCAAAAACATCGTAAACCCTGCCCTGGCGGCACGCGTCTTCCTGTTCGCATGGCCCTCGGAAATGGGTACGTTCACCGCCCCCGGCGTCCGGCTGTCCACCCTCGCCTCCAGTGATATTGTGGCATCCGCCACACCGCTTGCTTCTCTGAAGGAAGGCGTTCTGCCGGATGTAACTCTGATTGATCTGATGCTGGGCAAAGTAGGCGGGTGCATCGGTGAGGTATCCTCTGTTCTGCTGATTATCGGCGGCATCTATCTGTTGATCCGCCGCGTTATTACCTGGCATATTCCCGTGGCTTATCTCAGCACGGTAGCGGCGGTCACCTTCCTCTTCCCGCAGACGGATGCGGGAAATCTCCCGTTTATGCTGAGTCAGCTGTTCTCCGGCGGTCTGATGCTGGGTGCCATCTTTATGGCAACGGATTATGCCACCTCTCCCGTTACCCGGAAAGGCAGACTGATTTTCGGTATCGGATGCGGTCTTATCACCGTGTTCATCCGCTATTTCGGAGGATACGTGGAAGGCGTTTCCTTCTCTATTCTGATTATGAACCTGCTCGTATGGTACATTGACCGGTACACCATGCCGGTGAAATTCGGAGGTAAAAGCGATGGAAGAAAAAAATAAAAAAATCGCCGACGCCCCCGCGGCGGACGAGAAAAACACGGTCTCTCCAGAAGAAGTCGATTCGTCCGTTTCTGACGAGGCAGCCGCCCAGGCAGAGTTTGCCTTTCTCCTGGAAGGTGCAGAAGAAAGAGTATCTCCCAAAAAAGCAGATGATGATTTTTCCCTCCTTATCAAAGATGCCGCCGAAAAGGCAGAAGCCGCCGTACATGGCGAGTTCGCCTTTATAATGGAAGAAACGCCCGAGGAGGAAGAAGAACCGAAAGAGCAAAAACAGGAAGAATCCAAATCCTCGAAAAAAGCCTCCAAAAAAACCTCCAAAAAGTCCGCGAAAAAACCGCCGGAAGAGACCCTAGAAAAGCCCGCCGAAGAACCGGCAAAAATCCCCGACGAAAAATCAGCGGACCCGAAGGAAAGCGCCCCCTCTGCTAAAGAGGATACGGCTTCCGAATCACCGGCAGCAGAACCTGCTCCCAAAAAAGAAAAATCCATTCTCGGCATCTGCCTGCCGCTCGTGTTCATTTGTATGGCGGTAGCCCTTATGCTGTCCGCGGTAAATCTTCTGACGAAGGATATCATCGCAGCAAACGCTGCCGCTGAAAAGCAAAACGCAGTGTTCGCCATTTTTCCCGAGGCAGACGGCGCTTCTCTGTATGAGAAAACGGGAACGGAAGAAGTTTATCTGGCGCTCCGGAACAACGAACTTGTTGGATGCTGTATCGGTCTTTCCGAAAACGGTTTCGGCGGTGCTATTTCCCTCCTCGTTGGTCTTGATACAAACGGCGCAGTTTCCGGCATTGAGATCATCTCCATGTCCGAGACACCCGGCATCGGTTCGAAAGCAAAAAACGATTCGTTCCTGAGCCGCTATAAAGGCAGTGAGCCTTTCGTGATCGGGGAAAATCTGGACGCCATTTCCGGTGCCACGATCACCTCCCGCGCCATTACCCGCGCGGTAAACCGTGCCTTGGAAATTCCGCTTGATTTTACAAAAATGGCATCCGGCATGGGGCTGAGCGTTCACACCGCTGCCGAAACCAAGACGGCAGAACCTGTCCCGGAAGAAAAGCCTGCAGAAACTACCGCCGCCCCGGTACCGGCTGAAACCACTGCGGCTCCCGAAACAACGGAAACGACAGCAGCGGCTGCAGCGCCGGCGGAAACGACCACCGCTGTGCCTGCACCTGCCTCCGTTCAGCCTATCAGCCATACGAAAAACACAAACCCTGTTCAGCTTGTGTCGGAGGAAACTGTGTATACAGCAGAAACAGAACAGCCTGCTGAAACGGAAATTCCCGAAACCGACACACCCGAAAAAACCACCACGGCAGAATCCACCGCTGCCGCAGAGACAGCAAATCCGTAAAACTTATCTGAAAGGCGGCTTTCCTTTATGAGCGAAAAACCAAGCTTTATTCGGCAGATGAAGGACGGCATACTGACAAACAATCCGGTCTTCGTACAGTTTCTCGGCATGTGCTCCATTCTCGCCGTAACCACCTCCGTCACCAATGCCATCGGTATGGGAATATCCTTTACGGCGGTGCTTATCTTTTCCAATCTGTTTATTTCCCTGCTCCGTCATATAATCCCAAAGCAGGTGCGTATTGCTGCATACATTCTTATTATCTCCGGATTCGTTACCGCGGTTGAACTGCTGGTACGTGCCTATTTCCCGGCACTGGACAAATCTCTGGGACTCTTTATTCCGCTGATCGTGGTTAACTGTATTATTCTTGCCCGCGCGGAATCCTTCGCCTCCAAAAATGCCCCCCTTCCCTCCATCATCGACGGACTTGCCTCCGGTATCGGCTATACGCTGGCACTGATTGCCCTGGCATTCATCCGGGAACTTTTGGGAACAGGCATCCTCTTTGCCGCAGCCGATGGCACGGGCGGCCTCCGCGTGCTTGGTGATTGGTATCCCCCCGCTACCATTTTCATCATGCCTGCCGGTGCATTTCTGACTCTCGGGTTCCTCTGCGCCGCATTCAACAAATGCCGCACACTCGTTAAGGCAAAAAAACTGAAAAGTGCTGAGGCAGCGAAGGAGGCAACAGTATGAGCGACATATTTTTTCTGATGCTGGGTGCCATTTTAACGGAAAACTTCATTTTCGCCAAATTCTACGGCATCTGCCCCTTTATCGGTGTATCGGAAAAACCGGACACCGCCCTGGGCATGGGCATGGCAGTGACATTCGTTATGACGATCTCCAGTGCTATTACGTGGGGTGTCTACCATCTGCTGCTCGTCCCCTTTGAACTGGAATATCTGACAACCATCGCGTTTATTCTGATTATCGCCACGCTGGTACAGTTTATCGAAATGTTTCTCCGCAAATTCATTCCGGCACTGTACAGCGCGCTTGGAATCTACCTGCCGCTGATTACGACAAACTGTGCCGTGCTGGGTGCCGCCCTTCTCAACGTAAGCGAGGGATTTTCCTTCCTTGAATCCGTGGTGTACGGATTTTCCGCGGCGCTTGGCTTCACCCTGGCAATCGTCATTTTCGCCGGTGTACGGGAACGGATGAAATACGCTGATCCGCCGAAAGCCTTTTCCGGCTTCCCCCTGATCCTCATCGCGGCAGGACTTGTAGCCATGGCATTCTCCGGATTCTCCGGTGTAAGTTTCTCTTAAGACGGAAAGGAACGGTACATATACCATGAAAGAAATTCTCATTCCCGTTCTGATCTTTGCGGCACTGGGTGCCGCCATGGGACTGATTCTCGCCATTGCATCCAAACTGCTGGCAATCAAGCGGGATCCTCGTATTGAAGCGGTACAGGAATGTCTGCCCGGTGCCAACTGCGGCGGATGTGGTTATGCCGGCTGTGCGTCCCTGGCGGAAGCTATCGTCAAAGGGGAAGCAAAGCCCAATTCCTGCCCGGCCACGGATGCGAAAAAAATCGGTGCCATTATGGGTGTAGAGGCGGAAAACGGCCCCCGTATGGTAGCGCAGGTGCTCTGCTCCGGTTCCTTTGGCAATGCCAAGCGACGGTTTCTCTATCAGGACGTTACGGACTGCTACGAGGCGGAAGCCCTGGGCGGCGGTGATAAATTCTGTGCCGCAGGATGCATCGGTCTTGGCAGCTGCGCGGAAAAGTGCGCATTCGGTGCGATCTCCGTAGTTGACGGCGTGGCTGTTGTGGATAAGGAAAAATGCCAGAGCTGCGGCGTATGTGTGGACGTATGCCCCAAACACATTATCCGGCTTGTCCCCTATGATCGCCCGTATTTCGTACAGTGCGCCTCCCCGGAAAAAGGAAAAACCGTCCGGGATCAGTGCGAGGCCGGCTGTATCGCCTGCCATCTGTGCGAAAAGGCTTGCCCTGTAGGCGCAATCTCCCTCTCCGGCGGCAATATAGCTTCCATTGACTATATGAAATGCACAGGCTGCGGTGCGTGCGTAGCAAAGTGCCCGCGCGGCATTATCAAACCGTAACAGATAAGGAACTGCCGTCCACGGTTCGGCCTGTCTCCAAAATAATCGAATAAAATCTGTTCAAGTTTCCGAAAGGGCTTGTTGTCTGTAAATAGCAGGCGGCAAGCCCTTCCGTTTTGCCTTTCTGCATCGGAAACTATCGTATCCAGCTTCTCTCCGGTTTGATGTGCTCCGCTGCATCAAACCTGCAAATACGGAAGTTCTCTTTTGGGAAATCTGAAAAAGTCTTCTTTAACTCTCTTTCAGACAAAAAAATGCCCCCTGTCAGCCGTTATGTGTATTACACCATAACTGTCTGAACTTTGGGGGCATTTCAAACTTGCGCGAGGCGTGTTATTATAATTTCATCAATTCTTGCTGAAAATGGGGTGCGGCAACAGGCGGATCAGAAAGGCTTATTTAGTACCGCTGTACGTACCGCCGATATCTACAAATACAGTCTTGCCGCCGGTCTTTCTGCGGGAAGTGGCTACGCGCTTCATCAGTTCATCGTAGTACAGATCCTCATCGAAGGGCAGCTCGATAGTCTTTCCGAGCCAGTCAGACAGATACATGGCATTGGCAAGGGTTACACCGTTGATACCCTCTTCGCCGGCAGCTACCAGCGGCTCGCCGCGGAGGATTGCGCCGCCCCATGCGCGGATAACGCCCATGTGAGAAGTGTGCAGACCGTCCGTCTCCAGCTCCAACTTCGTTGCTTTGGGAGAAGCGAAGGGCTTCGTGTTCTCCTTGGTGAACTCGGGCTCGCTCTGCTCAAATTCCAGAACGGTCAGCTGGTCGCCTTCTGCGATCAGCTTGGCCTTGTCCATTTGGACTTCGAAACGGTTGGTGCCGTTGGCATCACCGGTAGAGGTGATGAACACGCCGGTGCCGCCGTCTTCGTATTCTACATAAGCGGTAACGTCGTCGTCCACCTCAATGTCGTGCCACTGGCCATACTTGATGTGTGCAGTTACCTTCTTGGGCATACCGCAGATCCACTGCCACATATCCAGCTGATGAGGGCACTGATTCATCAGAACGCCGCCGCCCTCACCGGACCAGGTTGCACGCCAGTCACCGGAATCATAGTAAGCCTGCGGGCGGTACCAGTTGGTAATCAGCCAGTTGGTACGGCGAATGCGGCCGTACTTGCCGGAGTGCACCAGCTCGTGCATCTTGCGGTAGATGTGGTTGGTTCTCTGGTTGAACATCATGGCGAAAACCACGTTGTGCTTTTTCGCTTCCTCGTTCATTTCCCGGATCTGCTTGGTATAAACACCGGCGGGCTTATCCACGCATACGTGAATACCGCGGCGCATGCAGGCGATAGCGCTTGCGGGATGGTCGTAATGGGGCACCTCAATAAGGCAGGCATCAATAGTGTTGCTGTCCAGCATCTCATCGAGGGAGGCATAGAAGTTCAGCTTATCCGTGAAATTCTCCTTGATCCACTGCAGACGGGCAGGATTCTTGTCCGCAACGGATACCAGTTCAAACTCGGGGCATTCTCCGCCCAGAATCTTTTTGGCATACATGGAGCCCTGGTTACCTACACCAAGAATACCAACTCTGATTTTTTTCATAAAGTTTATCTCCTTGTTTAAATATAAATTTACATCACAGGAATGTGATATGAATTTCAAAATCTTCTAAAACACATTTACCTTTTTCCAACCAAACAGGCAAAGAAATCAGTCTTCCTTCCAGGGCTCTTCGTAGGGGAAGAATCCTTCAAAGGGGATCTCGCCGAACAGAGCCTTTACCACTGCCTCCTGCGATTCCGGCGTAGCACCGAACGCATGAATATAGGTGGGGAAGTTGTTGCAGTAATCGTAATAGATGTACGGCGAACCGAAGGATACGCCAATGGATTTTTCACGTCCGGCGTGAAGTGCGAAGAAGTACGTAGCACACTCCTCGGCGTACAGGCCGATACCGCCCATGGGCTGATGGGGCATGGTGTAGGAGGCAAACAGGATCAGATCGTTTTCCTCCGCGATTTGTTCGATCTCTTCATATCCTTCCAGCCGTCTTTGCAGCCGGACGCGGATACCCCGGCGCTCAAATTCTGCCTTCATCGCCTCCAGCCAAGTGAAAAACGGTGCGTGATGGGTGGAGCAGATGATGGCCACGTTCTTCACCTTTGCCGGATCCAGCGGAATCTGCTTGTTTCCGTCACACTGCAGAACCAGCGCTTTCTCTGCCACCTTCCGATTGAATGCGCGGATATCCTCCCGGAGTTTCTCCGTCATTTCCACCTCGCAGGGATCGTCAAACAGGCCCATTTTCGCCTTCATATCGATGACCCGGCGGGCGGCGTCGTCAATGCGTTCCATGGAGATACGGCCGTCGTTTACTGCCTTTTCGATGATATCGATGTAATCCAGCCGCTTCACATTCAGAAGAATATCATTACCCGCATTGAGCAGCGCTACAAACAGATCCTCTTTGTCGGGATAGGCCGTTTTCAGCGCCGCCATTTCGATCGCATCGGTGACGACCACGCCTTCAAAATGCATCTCGCCCTTGAGAAGATCCGTCAGAATCCTGTCAGACAGGGTAGCGGGCATATAGTAGTTTTCCACCTTGCGGTCGTCAATGGCAGGAAATCCCTGATGGCCGGGCATAATTTGCCATACGCCGCCGTCGATCATATCCTGAAAAACCTTGCCCTGCTCCTTCCACCAATCTTCTTTGCTGTCGTTGATTTTCGGGCAGACGAAGTGAGAATCCCGGTACTCGATCTTATCTTCACCCGGGAAGTGCTTGGCGCACATGCCGATACCGTTTTTCTGCCCGCCCCGAATCATGGCGAGGGAAATGGGTACCAGATGATCCGGCTTATCGGAGGAGGCACGCATGATACCGCATACGTTAAAGCGGGAGGGCAGATCCACCACGGGAGACCAGGTGCTGTTGGCACCCAGTGCCTTGCAGTTCAGTGCCAAAAACTTGCCGTACTCCTCGGCAAGCGCTTCATCGTCTGCCGCGCCCAGAAGCGGAGCGGACGCCAGATTCAGAAGATCCGTTGCCTGGGCTCTGCCGGGGTTGTCCAGGGTGAACAGGGGCGGAATCCGCAGAGCCTTCGTCATGCGCTGTGTCCACTTGCGGTAGAGCGTGCTGTCTGCCGGCTCGTCAATTTCAATATCCGCCAGATTGACGGTGGTCATGGCGGAGTTGCAGGTGTGCCACACGTTGCCAATGGGATTTTCCGCCAGATACTCCTCCAGATTTTTCATATTCATCAGATACGCCATCTGCATCTGACAGGTCTGACCGATTTTCTCACGCAAGGTGAGTTCAGACAACTGGGGCTTGTAATTCAGGGCCATATTTTCCTCCTAACAGCAAAACATAAAAAGCATATTTTTTACAGTATCTTCATTATAGCACAAATGCAGGAAAAGTCAACAATTCCGGGAAAATTTACAGAAGTTCCATAGCTGTGCGCACAGCGTTGTCCGGATGAGGTTTTTCCTCGAAAATCTTGCCGGGATCCCGCAGCTTTTCAAATTCTTCAAAATAACGGAGGCCAAATTCATAAAGGGATGCCGTGTTGAAATGCAGATTATCGCTCTTACCGCGAAGACCTTCAGCGCTGACAAAACCGGTCATTGGCTGCTCTTTGGCGATTTGCCGGAGAGCAAGATTGACCGCAGGATAATTCCGAGCCGTCTCCGGTTTGTAGTCTGCCAGATAATCTCCCAGACCGCCCAGCAAAAACGGAACATCGTACAGATTCAGTTCCCGGCGGAAGGCGCCCATGACGGGCAAAAACCGCTGAGCGTAGGTGGCGGAGATTCCATCGACAGCATCCGACTCTCCCTGATGCCACAGAACACCTGCAATGGTGGATGTTCGTTGGGCAAGCCGTGCCTGATATACGGCGTGGTCAAACAACAGCGTGCCGGGCTGCCACTGATGCAGGGCGGTACCGCCATCTGCACAAGCGATCAGTCCCACATCAACGCCGTATTGTTTTGCATAGCGTTCAGCAAAGCTTTCCGCCAGGCAGAAGCCGGAAAAATGTCTGTCCTGGTTCACGGGACGGTACATATTCTGAAAGCGTCCGTTGCGCAGAACCTTGATATGTGCGGTATCTATGGCAGGTGCTTCCGCTATGTCGCCCCGTCCTGCCATGTTGGATTGTCCGATGAGTAAAAAAGAATGAATCACAGTACATCCTCCTGAGTCCGTTCGATAGTCTTCCATGCATTCGCAGATATCCCCGGCGGATACACAATCTTTGACAGTATTATTATAAAGCATCAAAAGGAAAATGTCATCAGATAAAAGAGATTTTTTTGTAAAAATTTACACATTTTCACTCGCATTCTCACCTTCACAGATCAGACCGCCTGCGACTCCCGCATTTGCCATCACAAACAAAAAAGCAGATACACCGAAACGAGCAGGAAAGACAGATTTCCGCCGCACCGCATCTGCACTGCCACAGCACACATCCATAAAAAGACAGTTCCCAAAAGGGACAGAATATAAGAAATCCGCGCGGCACATTCCGCCCCGAACAGCAAAGAGGAGGCGGCAAAAAGAATTACGCCGCCGTCCAGATTACGAATGGGAAGCAGATTGAACAACGCAAGGGAAAGCGATGCGGCGGCAAAAAGCACCAAAAACCGACTGGAGCAAGCCAGACATACAGCGGCTGACAGCAGATTTACAAACGGTCCCGCCGCCGCCACGGCGATTTCTTTCCCGAAAGACACTCCGTCTGCTTCGTACCCGATCACAGTTCCCGCCGACACCGGGCGAAAAGATCGGATCGGCACACGAAGCAGTCGACAAGCAAAAGCGTGACCCCATTCATGCAGAAGCACCGCCGAAAGCACCGGTACAATATCGCAAAGACCGTTCAGAAGCGTTAAAACCGCAGTGAGAAACAGCGCCGCACTCACGGCACGCCCCAAATCGACTGAAACGCATCTCTCAGGTAGTCTTTGAACGTCCACGGCGTTTCCGATTCCCGGAGAAATGCCCGGTACGCCTCTTCCCCGCGGGTAGAAAAACTGCCGGCACTGACCGCAGGCATGGAAAAATACGCACTGATACCAAGTGCATCGGAAAAGGATGCGTGCTCAGACAAAAACAATGCCACTGCCGCATACGAATCCTCTTTCGGATACGATACCGCCCGTTCCCCTCTGCCCACAGCGGCACACAGAAACAAAACGCATGCCAAAGCGCCGATCACGCTTACCGCACGGGCGCTTTGCCAAAGGAATACATCTTTTGCGTTTCCCGACACTCCGCCTGTTTTTTCACGTTTTCCACGATTTCTCCCCCACGTCATCCTTTTCGCCCCCTTCATATTCATGAACATATATATGAAAGAGGGAAAATAATATGCAGAAAGCAGGAACGGTCCGTGTATTCCGCCATGGCAATCCGTTGTTGAAAACACCCCGTCACGACAAAAGGCGCCCTGCTCTGCCGCAGCTGCGCCTTTTGTCTGTATTTCTTTACGCGTTTTTCTTTACCATACCGGAATCCTGCCGCTGGGCCATAACCAGCCGCCAGTAAAACCCTTTCTGTTCCAGAAGTTCCTGATGCGTACCGCATTCCACCATTTTGCCCCGTTCCAGAACGATCAGTCTGTCTGCGTTTCGAAGCGTGGAAAGGCGGTGTGCGATGGCAAACGTGGTACGGTCCTTCGTCAGCTTATTGATCGCGTCCTGGATCAGCTTCTCCGTCTCCGTATCCAAAGCGGCAGTGGCCTCATCCAGAATCAGAATCTGCGGATTGTGGATCAGTGCCCGGGCGATAGCTACGCGCTGTCTCTCACCGCCGGACAAGGAGTATCCCTTTTCGCCCACCATGGTATTGTATCCCTCCGGCAGGCTGACGATAAAGTCGTGGGCGTTGGCAAGTTTGGCAGCGGCCACCACCTCTTCATCGGAGGCAAGAGGCTTGGAATAGCGGATATTGTCCCGGATGGAGCCGGAGAACAGATGCGTCTCCTGCAGAACCACACCAATCTGGGAGCGAAGTGCATTCTGTGAAATATCCTTGATATTTACGTCGTCGATGATGATAGCACCTTCCGTCACGTCGTACAGACGCATGAGCAGGTTCACAAGCGTGGTTTTGCCGGAGCCGGAATGACCCACGATACCGATCATCTCACCCTTCTTCACGTCCAAGTTGATATGCTCCAGCACGGGATTGTAGGATTCGTAGCCGAAGGTGACGTTCCGGAAGTTGATATCGCCCTCAAAGCGGATATCGATAGGCATGCTGATATCGGACACCTCCGGATCCTCCTCCAGAATCTCCAGAACCTTCCCGAGGGAAGTAAGGAAGTTGGAAATGGTACGGGGAATAAAGGTAATATACATCAAAGGGCCGTAGATGATATTGGCGTAAGAGTTGAACTGGTGAAGTTCACCCACCGACATATCCCCATTGAACAGCATGATATTTCCGTAAAACAGGATCAGATACGAGCCGAAGCGGACGGCAAAGCCCAAAAGCGGGAACACCGTATCAAACAGCTTTGCGTTGGACTCGCTCTGCCGGGAAGCGCGCTCCGTAGCTTTGGAAAACCGCTGAATCTCACGATTCTCCGAACCGAACGTTTTTACCACACGGATACCGTTCAGCGTATCCTGCAGAAGCTGATTGACTCTGCGGTTCAGCATCCAGTTTTTCCGGTTGCGGTACTGCACCGTTTCCCAGAATTTTTTGATGAGATAAACCACCAGCGGGATAGGTACAAACACGAACGCGCTCATAAGAGGATTCATCCAAAGAAGCAAAACGATTGCCAGGATGAAAGAGACAAGCTGAATAAACAGATTGGGCAGCTGTCCCGTCATAAAGCTCTGCACCGCGCCCACGTCGCCGTTGATACGGCCCATAAGGTCACCGGTCGATTTATTGGAAATGGATGCAAGAGAAAGGTTCTGAATCTTCTCGTACAAAAGCGTACGCATCATCAGCGTGAATTTGTTACCGGAGATGGCATTCAGCCGGCTTTGAATCACGCCCAGTGCACGCTGGAACAAATCGATGGAAACGATGGCTATAATGATGGCAATAAAGCCGCGCATCTGGGGCGTGCCGCCCTGCACGGGACGGATCGCCTCGTTGGTGATATAATCGTTGACAGCAATTTTCTGAATGGCAGGCACGATAAACTGGAATGCCACCGAGAACACCGCCACCAGAAGGGGGAACATAAGCATGAGGCGCAGACCCTTGGTCAGTCCCCAAAGCTTCAGATACACCTCTTTTTTGCTGCGGCAGAACGGGCACATTTTCGTTCCGCTGATAAACGGTCTGCCGCACTTGGAGCAAAAACGCTCCGGCTCACTGTTGGTCAGGGGCTCGCCGGGATGGGCACCGGCAGCGGCACGCTCCGCCAGAAGGGAGCACGCCTTTACCAGCACCGTATACCGGGGCAGATTCCGGCCGGAAATAAATCGGCAGATCAGCGTAGACGATCCATCGTACACAGCGTAGAACGAGCAGTTGCCGTACATGACCTCCGTCTCGAATTCCGTACAGCGTGCCAGCTCGTACCGTCCTAAAATACGGCCATCCAGAATACAGTAGATGCATTTATCCGTCACGGCCGTATAGCCGTTCACGAAGGATTCACCGTAAATATTGAACGGAACACAGTACATTAGCGTTTCCCCTTCGATCACCGCGGCATCCAGTGCCGCCTGATCCGCCTCGGGAAGCGTATACATCAGTTTCATATCAAAGCAAAGTGCTCCCGCCCAACGGGGCGCGGAGTTTTCCTCTCATTGATTTTGGAATCGGGGGAACGTATCAGATGTAGATCTCAATGCGGCGGAAGCTGGCACGGTCCAGTTTTGCCGGATCCGGAATGACGAAGCTGTTGCCGTCCATGTCAGAAATATAAATACGGTGATCCTCCAGAACGCGGATGTTGCTGAAAGGATTGTTCAGAATAAAGGAGACCTTTCCTGCCGTGGTTTCCGCTTCCCAGTAAGAATAGCCGAATTTGTCCTTGACGGAGAGAATCTTCTTGATCTCAGGGGTGAAATACCGCAGATCCATTTCCGCATTGATAAGCGCCCTTGTCTCCTCGTCGAAATCGGACAGCCGGCGGATCATGCCAAGCTCTGCACCGCGTCCCTTTTTTCGCGTGCTGGGCTCGCGAACAGAGAGAAATTCATTCGGTGCGGTAACGGGGAATGAACGGAGAACAACCACGCGCTCAAACACCTCGTGTCCCTCCGGACCGTCCAGTTCCAGTGAGATCATACCGCCTTTGGATTTCGTAAACCGGGCATTGGCCGGTGTCAGATCCAAAGACACACGACGTTTGAACAGCTCGTCCGGATTTACGTCGTCCTCATCCTCCGCATCTGCGGAATTCTCGGCGAGAGCGGCTTCTTTTTTCTCTTCAGCTGCTTCTTTTTTTGCGGTATCTTTCTGTTCCTTCGTTTCCTCTTTGGGTGCGGTTGTTTCTTCCGCCGATGCGGTATTTTTCTTTTCTTCCATACCTCAATTCCTTTCTGTGGGACAAATTCTTCGGATACCGTTACATACCGGCGAGAACTTTCTTCATCGCCTGGCTTTGCAGCGTATACAGCTTATAGTAGACGCCTTTCTTCGCCAGAAGTTCTTCCGGCGTGCCTTCCTCGGCGATCTCTCCGTTCTCAATGGCGAAAAGATAATTGCAGTCTTTCAGCGTAGACAAACGGTGGGCAATGGTAATGGTGGTTCTTCCCTCCACCAATTTGGCAAGGGCATCGCCGGTGAGACGCTCCGTCTCCGTATCCATAGCCGCCGTGGCTTCGTCCAGAATCAGCAGAGAGGGCGACATCAGCAGAGCGCGTGCGTTAGACACACCCTGTGTTTCGCCGCCGGACAGGGGCCGGCTGCCGGTACCCACTTCCG
>JAZQDY010000097.1:0-9777 GCA_045547015.1 Eubacteriales bacterium
ACACAAGGGAGCCTTTGACACAAGATCATTCTACGCTGAATTTTTATTTGCTTTCTGCCCATCGCCAAAGCCTTTATGGAACCCCGCCGTGCCCGAATGGGTACGGCGGGGTTTCGTTTATATTTCGCAAAGGATGACACGAACCGGCTTCAAAAGCTCCCGGCACAGGCGGATCACGTGTGCCGTTCCTTTGGATTCCCCATCCCAAAAAGCAAGAACCGTATCCGCATAGGCGATAATTTCCCGGTTCCGCATCAGCGGTGCGTTCCTTCCGTATTTTTCGTACGCCGGCAAAAACTCCGTCAGTTTTATTCCCTGTGCACGGGCATATTCCCGGGCACAGGTATCCACGCCTTTTGCACCGCCGGACACGATCTCATCCGTCCCCGCCGGCAGATACTTCGACAGATCCACGCGGCAGATTCCCCGGGATCCGATTACTGCTGTTTTCATACGCCTCCAAAATTTATGCGTCATTATGATGTCATTATACCACCATTTTCGAAATGACGTAATAGTTATGTCATAATAATACCATACTAACGTCAAAGAGGTGGTATTATGACTGACAAACTGGTGCGTTACACCCTGCGGGTTGACCGGATTCTTTTTCAGAAATTCCGTTACGTGGCGGAATACGAGGGACGCTCTGCCAACAAGGAAATTGAGCAGTACATCAAAAAATGCGTAGCTAAATTTGAAGAACAGCACGGAAAAATCGACGTAACCCCGGAATCGGACGGCTGATTCAAAAAATAACACGCCCCGCCGTGCCCGAATGGGTACGGCGGATTTCATTTATCACCGGAAGCCATGCATCATTATACCACACGCGCGCCTTTATTGCAATACATTTGCTATGCATACAATAAAAATGCACGCATATATAATTGTATTGCAGAGGTGATTGTATGAAAAAATTCAAAATACCGTCCGTTCCGCCGACTACGAATAAATGCGTACGGTTTCCCAACGATATCATTGACAAGGTAGAAAAGGCGATTGCAGGCAAAAACTGCACGTTTACAGCGTTTGTGGTAGAAGCAGTCAGAGTCGCGCTGGAAAATCTTGAAGAGGAAAAATAACACGCCCCGCCGTGCCCGAATGGGTACGGCGGGGTTTTCGTTTATACGATTTTCTTGCAGAATTCGCCGATGGCCGTATCGATCAGGGCGTGTCCCCATCGGGTGGGGTGGATGCCGTCGTCGCAAAGAAGGGATTTATAATCGTGGGACTGAAGAAACGTGCTTCTGAGATCCAGCAGCGGCGTGCCCGTTTCGTACGCCAGCCGCTCGGCGGTGCGGCTGTAGTATTCCTGCCAACGGGACAGCATGCTCACGTCCCCCAGCCAGCGGAGGATGTTTTCGTAATTCAGATTTTTCGTGATCCAGTTCATGTATTTTTCCGCATCGATGGGCACGAGGGAGGCGATCACCGGCACCGCCCCTTTGCTTCTCACGCAGCGGATGGCTTCCCGGTACATATCGGTGTACTGATCCTTTGGAATATTGGGCTGAAACGTACCCGCCGGGTCCTTTGACACCTCCGCCCAGGGATAATCGCAGTCGTTGCCGCCGTATTCCAGCAGCACCACCGTACCCGCGGCGTCCTCCTTCAGATTCCGGCGGAGCAGATCCAGCCCACGGGCGATGGTGGCACCCATGCGGGAGTTGTTTTTCGTCTCGATGCCGGCGTCGTAAAGCTCGGAAAAGCGATCCTTCCGGCACAGATCGTACCGGCCCGTCTCCCCGCTGTACGTAACCCCTCTGAGGATAGAGTCACCGTATATTTCCAGTCTTTTCGTTTTCTGTCCGTTCTGCATGTTTTCCTCCGCGGCGGTAATTTCTGTACCTACAGTATACCCCGAAAACAAAAAAACAGCAACCTACCGTGCCGGTTTGGGGGGCTACTTTACGGGTTGTGGAAAGTAGAGTGGAAAACTCTCCTCTCTACCGATGAAAAACGGGTCTCTACCACCGGTAGAATCCCTTGATTTTGCCCGGATTTCCGGCGTTTTTTGCCGAATTCCGCCGCCCGGAAAAAGAGTTTTCGCTGACGCCTTTTTTTGTTCACAAATCTGTGGTAAAATGGGGATAACCAGGAAATTCTACCGAAGGGAGAGACGATTTTCGTGGAAGATCTGAAGGGAATTATTGCGAAAAATATTACAGATCTGCGGCGGCAGCAGAATCTGACCCAGGCGGAGCTGGCCGCCCGCCTTAACTACACGGACAAGGCCGTCTCCAAATGGGAACGGGCCGAATCCGTGCCGGACATTACCGTGCTGAAGCAGATCGCCGATCTGTTTTCGGTGACGGTGGACTATCTTCTGACGGAGGATCACACCGCACCGGCTCCCCCAAAATCCGCACTGGCAAGCAGCCGCAGGCATCGGGTGATCGCCTGGCTTGCCTATGCTTTGGTATGGCTCGTGGCCACCCTTTTGTTCGTTTTGGCCGGCATCCTCCGGGCAGGCGTGGGCAATACGTGGCTGATATTCGTTTACGCCGTGCCCGTGGCGTGCATCGTGCTGATCGTATTCAACTCCCTGTGGGGTAATCGCCGGCGGAATTACGCGATCATTTCCGCCTTGGTGTGGAGTCTGCTTCTGTCGCTCTTTCTCTCCATCCCCCATCCCATGATGTGGATGATTTTTCTCCTGGGCATTCCGGCACAGATCATTATTCTTCTGTGGAGCCGGCTGGGAAAATAAAGCAAAAAAGGTAAAGGAGATTTTTATGACGGATTCAAGGGAGAAGTCGAAATTCAGAAAAAACGACGCCGAAGCAATACTGATTGAACGTTTTTATAAAGACAGCGTTATTTCGTTAGCGACAACGGTAGACGGAACACCGTTTGTGCGGAATGTGAATGCCTTTTATTTTGACGGTTCGTTTTACATACTTACTTACGGTTTGTCAAACAAGATGAAACAGATCTGTAAAAACCCCAAAGTAGCAATAGCAGGAGATTGGTTCACTGCCCACGGAAAAGCTATGAGCCTTGGGAGTTTCGGAAAAGAAGAAAATAAAGAAATCGCAGAAAAGATGCGCTTGATATTTGCCGAATGGATTCATAACGGACACGCAAATCTTGATGATGATAATACTTGTATTTTACGCATTGAACTAACGCATGGATTGCTGTTATCCCATGGGACCCGTTACGAGATCGATTTTCCCATTTAGCGGCACAAAACAGGGTTTGAACAGAAAAGGATGCACTTCTATACACGCTTACGTGTACCGGGAGACGTGCAATTTTACGCCGCACCAAAACCTCCCTCTGATCGAGATGTGGAACACATCTCGATCAGAGGGAGGTGGCAAAAATCCCTGATTTTTGACGGAGGGAGAGAATAATGAAAGAATACAACAAAGCAAACATCCCTCTTGCGAAGACACTGAGAAAAAATATGACGCCGTGGGAACGAAAACTGTGGTATGAATTTTTAAGGCAGTATCCGGTGCGTTTTCAACGCCAAAAAGCAATCAGTAATTATATTGCAGACTTTTATTGTGCAAAGGCAAGACTGGTCATTGAGCTTGACGGCAGCGGACACTACACCGCAGAGCAATCACAAAAAGATGCTGTTCGCACAAAAGCATTGGAATCCATGCATTTGACCGTGCTGCGGATCTGTAATTTGGATATTGATCAAAACTTTGTGGGTGTATGCCAGTATATTGATGCCAGTGTGAAAACTCTCTCCCTCAGTCAATCCGAGTTCTGCCTCAGGCAAAACTCGGATTGACAGCTCCCTCATCAGAGGGAGCCTTTTTTATCGCTCGTTTTCTTAAAGCCGGAAAGTTTGGCATTATTTGCCGATTCCCATACAAAAGATTTTTCATACGATGCTCTTTCTTCGACTCTCCGCCGGCTGCGGCAGCATCTTCCCGCAGAACCGGGATGGCCGCTAAACAAAAATATTTTTCACATTATATCCCGTCCCGTCAAACCCGCACCTGCTGCGGCAGTATCTCCCCGTAGGAGAATTGGCTTACGAGGTTTTCGTTTTTTCGCCCACGGCGGAAATGCGTGCCTCTGCACGCAAGAAAACCTCGCCGAGATGGCCGCTTCCCGAAAATATTTTTCATATTATATTCCATCTCGGGTTGACAACTCTTTATATTTGTGTTATCATATACCTGCGCTTTAGCGCGATAAAGCGATAAAACGCTGAAATTTCAAAAATTATTTGCATATATGCAAGAGAAAGAGGTACTTACCATGAAAAGATTCACCAAGATTATGGCACTGGCTCTGGCGGCCGTGATGATGCTGTTCGCATTTGCGTCCTGCGGCAAAAAGTCCGACTGGGCATCCGTAGAGGAGAAGGGATTCTTCGTCTGCGGCATCACCGTGTACGCTCCCATGAACTATTTCGATGAAAACGGCGATCTCACCGGCTTTGACACCGAATTCGCCAACGCTGTGGCAGAAGAGCTGGGCGTTGAGGCAAAATTCCAGGTAATCAGCTGGCCCAACAAATACATGGAGCTGAACTCCGGCGCCATCGATCTGATCTGGAACGGCTTCACCTACGGTATGGAGAGCGACGGCAAGTCCCGTACCGAGTACGTTGACTTCACCTACTCCTACCTTGAGAACCGTCAGGTTATCATCACCAAGGCTGACCGGGTGGCTGAGCTGAACACGGCAGAGGCATTTGCCGGCAAGAAGGCTGTTGCCGAGGGCGGCTCCTCCGGTGAAGGCGTAGCCATCGAGCTTGCCGGTGCCGAGGATAAGGTTACCACGTTCACCTCCCAGGCTTCCGCTCTGATGGAGCTGGTGGCAGGCAACGCGGATTTCGCCGTCATCGACTACCAGATGGCAAAAGCCATGGTTGGCAGCGGCGACTACGCTTCTCTGGCTATCAACGAGGCTGTAAGCCCCGAGAGCGAAGTATACGCTATCGGCGCTCGCAAGGGCAGCGATCTGACCGCCAAGATTAACGAGGCTGTAAAGACCCTGTCCGAGAACGGCAAACTGGCTGAGCTGGCTGAGAAGTACAACCTCACGAACGATCTGATCCCCAATATTGGCGCATAAGTTTTAATGGATCTTCTTTCGATTACCCAAAACCTGTTCGAGGGGTTCGGCGTCACCTGTCTGTTGTTTATTCTGACGCTTTTGTTTTCCCTGCCCCTCGGACTGATCGTAGCCTTTGGCTCCATGTCCAAATTCAAGCCGCTGTCCTGGCTGACCCGTACCTTCGTTTGGATCATACGGGGTACGCCGCTTATGCTGCAGCTGTACGTAGTGTTCTACGTGCCGGGGCTTCTGTTCGGCATACAGCTCTTCTCCGGGGATAACGGCCGGTTCACGGCGGCGCTGGTAGCGTTCGTCATCAACTACGCCTGCTATTTCTCCGAAATCTACCGGGGCGGCATCGAAGGCATCCCCAAAGGGCAGTACGAGGCAGCCCAGGTGCTGGGCATGACGGGAGTGGAAATGTTCTTTACGGTGATTCTCATGCAGGTGGTAAAGCGGATTCTTGCACCCATCAGCAACGAGGTAATCACGCTGGTAAAGGACACGTCCCTGGCGCGCGTCATCGCCGTGGCGGAAATCTTCTTCGTAAACGAAATGGATTATCTGGCGTACGGCGTAGTATGGACCCTGTTCTATATTGCCGTGTTCTTCCTGCTGTTCGTCGGCGCGCTCACGCTCTTCTTCGGATGGTGCGAGAAGAAGCTGGACTACTACAAGGTGTGAGGTGACGGTATGGCATTTTTGGAAATTCAGGGCCTGAAAAAACGGTTCGGCAACACCTCCGTCCTTCACGGCATTGATTTCACCATGGAAAAAGGGGAAGTGGTGGCAGTCATCGGCGCGTCCGGCGGCGGCAAGACCACCTTCCTCCGCTGTCTCAACTTTCTGGAGATGGCAAACGAGGGCACCATCAAAATGGAGAACGGCTTTACGTTCGATGCGCAAAAGACGTACACAAGCGCCCAGATCCGGGAGATGCGGCTGAAAATGGGACTGGTATTCCAGTCGTTCAACCTGTTCCCCCAGTACACGGCGCTGGAGAACGTATACATCCCTCTGCAGCTGCGGACAAAGGAAAAGATCCGGGGCGAGATTCCCCGGGGGCTTGCCCGGCGGGCCGCCATCGGCGAGGCCCAGAAGGAAAATCGCGCCCGTGCCGAGGCACTGCTGGATAAGGTAGGCCTCTCCGACAAAATGGGCAACTATCCCTGCCAGCTGTCCGGCGGACAGCAGCAGCGGGTGGCTATCGCCCGGGCGCTCGCCATGAATCCGGAGATCCTCTGCTTTGACGAGCCTACCAGCGCGCTGGATCCCGCCCTCACCGGCGAGGTGCTCCGCGTGATCCGGTCGCTGAAAACCAAGGACGGTGCACACACCATGCTGGTGGTCACCCATGAAATGGAATTCGCCGCCGGCATTGCCGATCGGGTCGTCTTTATGGCGGACGGCGTGATCGAGGAGATCGGTACGCCTGACGAGGTGTTCGGCAACCCCAAAAGCGAAAAATGCAAGGCATTTCTGCGCGGGGAGATATAAGATTTGGAATAAGCGGGGGAACCCCTTTTGATAAAAGGGTTCTCCCGGGAACCCCCAAAACTCGCAAGCTCGTTTCGGGGAACCCCGGCCCCGTGCCCCTTCCCGAAAACCTTTATACTGTAAAACAGATACAGACTGTGCGTAGACATTACGTACAGTCTGTATTTGTTATTCGGTTGAAAAGACTCAGTCCGTTTCTGCGGCGGTGAGCAGGATGACGGAATAGACGGTATGGATCTGCATGGGGTAGGTTTCCGCGATCATGCCGTCGAACCGGACGATCACTTCATCCCCTTCGGCAAAGGACGGGGCGCCGTCGGGCAGGGAGACCCAGTACTCGCCCTTTTCGTTTTCGATGAGAATGGCCTTTTCGGCGGTATCCTTCACGATGCCGGTGATGCTCGGTGTGTCTTCCGTTATGCAGACCGACGTCGCCGCGGTAGTCACGCTCAGGGTAGCTACCGTCATGGCGGGAGCCGCCGTTGTCTCCTCGGCACGCTGATTGCCCACGTAGCTGGGCGGCGGCGAAAAGTCCGCTTTTTTATCCTCATTCGGCGGGGATGCAGGCTCACTTACGGTACCCGTTTCCGGCGCAGTCTGCCTTTCGTCACCGGGAATCGTTTCCGCCGCGCCGTTTTCGGCGGCGTTTTCGGGGATTCCCGCCGCTGTGCTGAACAAGAGCTTGGGCATTTCCTCCCCCGTATCCACAGCCGCGGCCACGGTACTTTTCGTTTCGGCGGCCTCCGGCATCGTTTCAGCCATTTGATTTTTCAGCATGGGAGAGAGGATCATAAGCGCCGGCACCAGCACCACAGCGGCGGCCACTGCCCCGGCGATCCGCCGAAGGGAGCGGAGCCGCGCCCGGGCGGCGCGCTCTTTGCGGATCCGGCAAAGGATGCCCTGGGTAAAGTCTGCCGGGGGCTCGTCGCCCACGGCGCCGTCCTGCATCAGCCGGAGAAATTCGTATTCCGCACGGCACGCGGGGCAGGCGGCAAGATGCGCCTCTGCTGCCTCCGCCAGCGCCGGAGGAATGCCGTCCGAAAGAAGCTCGCGGCATGTTTCGCAGCTCAAAGCATTATTTAATCGATCGGTATTCATACATCACTTTCCGATTTCATTCGTTATGGGAATGGTTTCCTTTGTAGGGTTAGACGGGGGCGCCCCGAAAAAGTTCCGGGAAAGAAGAAATTCTTTCACTGCCGCCCGCGCCCGGTTCAGCCGGCTCTTCACCGTGCCCAGCTCCAGCCCCAGCGTATCGGCAATATCCGCATAGGACATGCCGCCGATATCCCTCAGGGTGACGATGGTACGCTGCTCCTCCGGCAGAGCGGCAATCGCCTCCCGCACCGCGGCAATCTCCATCTGGCGGATGGCTTCTTCCTCGGGCAGGGCGGTCACATCGCTGACGGGAATCTCCAGCGTGCGTTCCTCCTCCCCGTCCCCATCCGAGACGGTAAGGGGAACGGTGGCCCGCCGTTTTCTCAGTCGTGCATGATCGCAGGCGCAGGAAAGGGCGATCCGGCAAAGCCAGGTGGACAAAGCGCAGTCGCCCCGGAAGGCGGACAGCGACCGCCACGCCTTAAAAAACGTATCCTGGGCGATATCCGACGCATCCTCCGCCGATCCCGCCGAGCGGAGAGCCACGTTATAGATCAGCCGGCTGTGCCGCTGCATGATCTCGGCAAACGCATTATCATCCTTTACGGCACGCCGCGCCAGCAAAAGATCGTCTTTGTATAAGGGATTCACAGACAGGCTCTCCTTTCATTGGAATCGGGGGGGAGGAAACGATGTGGGAGGGAACGATGTGGGGCACCGCCCCACGCCCCGGCGGGGGACGAGTCCCCCGCACCCCCATACTGGGGGGGCAGGGGAAATCACTCTCCCTGTAAGATTGCTTTTATCTCTTCAAGGGTCTCTGCCCGATGCAGTCGGTCCCGCATCTCTGCCGAGCCGCGCATTCCCTTGAGGAAGTGCCCGATCCGGCCCCGGCATTCTCTGGCGGCCGAGCCGCCGCCGTTATCCCGGACGATATCCTCCGCCAGGCGGAGAGCGGTTTCCCGCCGGTCCGTATCCGTAGGCGGTGTATAGGGCTCACCGAAAGCGCAGGCGCGGATTTCCGAAAAAATCCACGGATCGCCCAGTGCCGCCCGGCCCACGGCCACGCCGTCACAACCGGTCTCTTTCCGCATACGGAAGTAATCCGCCGCCGACGTCACGTCGCCGTTGCCGATCACGGGAATCTGCGGGGGCAGCGCCTCCCGCACTGCGGCGATCACGGACCAATCCGCTTTCGGGGCGTACATCTGTGCCCGGGTGCGTCCGTGGACGCACACCGCCGCCGCCCCGGCGGACACGGCAATTCTCGCGATCTCCACGGCGTTTTTCGACGATTCGTCCCAGCCGGCGCGGAATTTCACCGTAACCGGCACGCCGTATTTCTCCGCCCCTCTGACAGCCGCTTTCACCACCTGCCCGAAAAGGGCGGGATCCCGCATCAGGGCAGAGCCGTCCCCGGCGGAGACGATTTTTTTCACGGGACAGCCTGCGTTCAGATCAATAAACGCCGGTTTCTCCTCGGTGCAGACGCCCTCGTACTGTCCGGCAGCGATCATCCCGGCGGCTCTCTCCATTTGCTCCGGATCGTGACCGAAGAGCTGCACGGCGGCGGGCTTGTCCGCAAGCGGCAGCCGGGCAAGGCGCGCAGTTTTCCGATCCCGATAGCAGAGGGCGGCGGCAGAGACCATCTCCGTTACCGTAATCTCCGCCCCGAAGTCCCGGCAGAGGAGGCGCATGGGTGCATCCGTAAAGCCGGCCATGGGAGCCAGCACCGTGCCAAGGAAAAAATCCGTATCGCCGATCCGCATACGCCGCCTCCTCTCAAAAAATTTATCAGATTAACTTCTATTATAAAGCATAATTATGTCAAAACTGTGAGCAGGTGCTAACAAATTATAAATATTTTCGGAGACTCCGTCTCCGCACCTCTTTCTTTTCCTGCGGGGCTCCGCCCCACACCCCGGGAGAAGGGGTGTATCGCGCACCCCTTCTCCGCAACCGCGCGCCAAGAGGGGTGTTACCCCCCCTTGAAACTCCCCCTTACTACGCGCTTCAAATGCCAATGATGCCAAGCATCATTGGCGGGAGCGACGCCAACCTTCCGTTCGTAAAAGACGCGGCAAAGCCGCGGGGGAAGTCGGATCGTAGCCATGTCGTTCTGTGAGCCAAGGAGTTGACTCTCTACCT
>JAZQDY010000098.1:0-4954 GCA_045547015.1 Eubacteriales bacterium
CGACGAGCCTATAGGCTCAGCGTGTGAAATGCCCCAAGGGGGCTTGTGCAAGCCACCACCACGGCTGGTGGTCATGACTGTGATTTACAGATACAACGGCAAAGCGATCGCTCCGTTTTTCAGAAATTCGATATTCTCCTCCCGGTAAATCACGTCCCGCTTTGTGTGGATGCGGTTCATATAAAGCAGACCGCCTTTCGTTTTTCGGAGAGCGGCAACGCCCACGCCCCCTTGGAAATTCCCCTGATCGGACGGATAGAACACGCCATTTTCCGCAATCTCCACGGAAAATCCGTCCCTTTCCGCAAAAGCTGCCTCTATGGCCGCCCGGTGCGGTTTTGCTCCTTTTTTCAGAACGAAAAGCATATTTTCCCCATCGGAAACGCAGTCGAAATTGATGAGCAGGCGGTTTTTCATCTCCGCCTTATGAGCCCGGGCAAAGGAGGCAGAGCCGAAAAGCCCCATCTCCTCCAGATCAAAAAAGATAAACGCCGTATGCTCCCTTTGCTCCGGCGGGAGATCCCGCATGATATCGAAAAGCAGCGTGACGCCGGAGGTGTTGTCGTTGGCGGTATGCTTGTTGGCAGGGCCGAAAAGCATCAGAAACAAAAGACCGAAATAGGCAATCTCTCCTATGAGAACAGCGAAATTTTTTCCAAGATCAAAAAAGGCGGAAAGGAGCGCACCCGCCCCGCCCAGCACGGACGCCGCGGCAATAAATCCGACAACGATCACAACATTATACAAAAGATACACAAGGATATTTTTCGGCGTGATGAAATTGGGGAACGGAAGCACAGAGGCGGTATCATAATGGGCGGTATAGACAACCTTTGCCCGCGAAACGTCTCCCACCACCAGATTCTCCGCGCCGAAGGCGCCTTTTTCGATTTTTAAGGAATAGCCGTGATCGGTGCAGAACCGCTCAGCGTAGGCGGCAAAGGCACGCTTCTGCGCTTTGCTTTTTCTCACCTGATATTTTTCAAGAATCTCACGAGTCGTGTCTGTCATAGCGCCTCTCCAAAAAAAAGAATTCTGACGACATTATAGCAAAAACCTGAAAAAATGTCAATGCGGAAATTATGGCGCCGCATCCGCCGACGGCGGAAATCTTTCAAAAATCCCCCTCTTTTTTTATCCGATTTTCATCCTATTTGCCTGTCGGGGGTTGCAATTTTCTTTCATATATGTTATAATGTATATAATTTCTATACGTGTATTTTTTCATCGAAAGGAGCCTTGCCGAGGGTAAGGCGCAGCGCGTGATTTGTATGTATTCTACTACTGATTTGCCCCGTCTCTGGGACGCGATTTTCTCCGCTATCCGTGATACGGGCGTGCTTTCTTCCACGGCGCTGGACTTCTGGTTCGGCAAGATCCGCATCGTCTGCATCGAAGACAATTTTCTTCTGCTGTCCGCAGAAAACGATATCAAGCAGAACGGCATTCTTTCAAAATACAGCGCTCTCCTTTCCGACGCGGTACAGTCTGTTTTGGGATTTGCTCCCCAGATCGACATTATCGTGGAAAAGCGGGACGTGCCCCTGGAGGGGGAGGGCCGGGTAATCTCCCCGCTCAAGATGGCCAGAGAAATGGAGGCGGAGGCCGCCGCCCGGAAGGAAACAGAGGCGCCGAGAGCCGCCGGCGGTGAGCGCCGTCTTTCCTACAACAGCGAGTACACTTTTGAAAACTTCATCGTGGGCAGCTCCAATCAGTTTGCCCATGCGGCGTCTTTAGCCGTTGCCAACAATCCTGCCTCCACGTACAATCCGCTGTTCATCTACGGGCCGTCGGGACTTGGCAAGACCCACCTGATGTACGCCATTACCAACAAGCTGATCGAGCGCACTCCCGATATGAACGCCATCTACATCAACGGTGAGGATTTCACCATTCAGCTGATTGAATCCATCAGCCGGAAAACCACGGCGGAATTCCGGGAAAAATACCGCAAGGCGGATATTCTGCTGATTGACGATATTCAGTTTATCGCAGGCAAGGAATCCACGCAGGAGGAATTTTTTCACACGTTCAACGCGCTGTACCGGGACAAAAAGCAGATCATTCTTTCCTCCGACCGGCCGCCCAAGGAGATGGTGACCCTGGAGGAGCGGATCCGTTCCCGCTTTGAGCAGGGGCTGATCGTGGATATTCAGCTGCCGGATTACGAGCTCCGCCTGGCAATTCTGAAAAAGAAAGCGGAAAGCATGAATCTGACGGTGAGCGACGAGATTCTTTCCTACATAGCGGAAAAGCTGCAGTCCAACATCCGCCAGCTGGAGGGAATCATAAAGCGGATCTCCGCCAATCATCTGCTCAACGGGGCGCGGATCGATATGGATCTGGTACGCTCGCTGGTGCCCATGTTCCAGCAGGACAACGAGCCGGTAGGCGAGACGGCGGAAAAGATCATCGCGGCGGTAGCAAAGCGGTACAACGTAAAGCCGGAAGATATTTTGGGAACCAGCCGGACAAAAGATATCAAGGACGCACGGAATCTCAGTATGTACATCATCAGAGAAGTGACGGATCTGTCCCTGACGGCGCTGGGAACCATGTTCCAGAGAGATCATTCCACGGTGCATTCCAATATCGGAGCTGTGGAAAAGCAGATAAAGACAGACGCCGCCCTCCGCACGGAGATTTCTGATATACGGAGAGAGATAAAGAAGTAAGGCGGGAGATGTGGGGCGCCGCCCCACGCCCCGGCAAGGGGACACCTCCCCTTGCATCCCCATACTGAAAAGATATTTTACAACATACTGAACAACACCGCCGCACCCCTGCACTTGTTGCGGCAGTATCTCCCCGTCAGCGAAACGGTGGAGATGGGCAGCTTTATAATCAATTTCACTTTTCTACATCCCATCTCCAGTTTTCAACAAGGTGTGGGAATCCCTGTGGAAAATATGTTCGGAAGAAGAGAAAACCGTTTGGAAAAAGGCGGGGAAAATCCATCTTTCCGAGACGGCACGGGAAATATTTCCCTTGGAAAACGGTTTCCACGAAACAGGCGGAAACGGAACACCGCCATGGATACTCAAGCGAAAATTCCTGCACCTGTGGAAAAGGTTTTCCTTTTCCCCCTTTGAAATCCTTTGGAAAATTTCCTCGATTTTGAGAAATGGACGCGGCGCGGCAAATTTTCCGCCGAAAGGACAGAATTTTCCAAAACGATTCCACAGCAGACGAAAAGATACCGGTGGAAAATTCGGGCGCAAAAAGGCAGGCGGGACTGGCAAAAATCCGCTTTTCCACCGCTCCAACACCCCCTACTACTGCTTCTGCTATAAATAATATATATTTTATATATTTATATACGGCGCGGAGAAGGGGGAAACGATGCAGGGTTTCACCCTGCACCCACAAGGGGACATCTTCTCGCTGCGGCTCGGTCACGCTCGGGTTCTGACAATCCACCGGATTGTCATTCATTACCCTCGCGCCGCTTCGCTACCCCTTGACCCCATACTGAAGGAAAAACAGAAAAATTCGCTGACATACCGTGTTCCGCCGTACTGCACGGCAAAACCGCAATTCTGTACCCAATCCCCTATATAAAGATTTTTGCGGGGGTTCGGGGGCGCTTTTTGCAAAAAGCACCCCCGGCGTTCCCCTGTTTCTGAAAGGATCTTCACCTATGAAAGTATCATTCGACCGTGACACGCTGATCAGCGTCATTGCGCCGGCGGCGGGCATTGCCGCCATCAAAAACACTGCATCCAATATCGAAGGCGTTCTTCTGGAATGCCCCGGCGAGGAGGAAGGCACCTGCCGGGTAACTGCCTACGATATGGAAAAAGGCATGCGCACCTCCATCCCCTGCGAAATAGAGGAGCCGGGCAAGATCGTGGTGAAAACCCAGAATCTGCTCCAGATCATCCGCGCTTTGCCCGAGGGCATGATCGATATTACCGTGGACGAACATTACCGGGCGCTGATCTCCAAGGGAAAAGCATCCTTTGAGATTCCCGTGACCCCCGGCGATACGTTCCCCCTGCTTCCGCTTCTGGCGGGCGATCGGAACTACACCATGCCCCAGCACGTGCTGCGGGACGTGGTTACCCGCACCATCTACGCGGTGGCCGTCAACGACCAGCGCGCCGCCTTCAACGGTGCCTATTTCAAAATTGAATCGGGCCGGCTCATGGTCATCGGCTGTGACGGCAACCGGATCGCCATTTCCCACGTGAATCTCCCCGGTGAGGATAACCCGGACGCGGCCGTTATCGTGCCCGGCCGGCTTCTCGGCGAGGTGCTCCGCATGATGAAGGATACCGAAGACGATATGATCGTCACCCTGGCGAGAAAGCATATCATCTTCCGCATCGGCGAGTACGTGTATTTCACCCGCCTTATCGAGGGCGAATACATCGATTATACGAGAATCCTGCCCAAAACCCACGAGACGGAAGTGTTCGTGGCGGCGGATATCTTAAGAGGCGCTCTGGAGCGCTGTACCCTGGTTACCGAAGATAAGCTGGGCGGCAATACGAAAGCGTACGTGAAGCTGGAATTCGAGGGCAATCTTCTGAAGCTGTCCTCCGTTTCCGCCGGCGGCTCCATCTACGACGAGATCCCCGTGGCAAAAACGGGCAATGATCTGACAATCGGATTCAACTGCCGGCTGCTTGTGGAGGCACTGCGCAATATCCCCGATACGGCGGAGCAGCTGCGCCTTTGCCTGAATTCTCCCCTCACCGGCGTGACCATTGAGGAGGCCGGCGGATCCGGCTCCAGAGAATACATCCCCGGTCAGTGGCATCAGTCGGAGGATGAATTTGCCGATGTGTTCCTGGACTACATCATGCCGATTCGCATGAACAAGTAAACTATGTTCGCACGAACGTGGTGTTAACGTAAATCTAACTATTGCTTATTGCGGGGCTCTGCCCCACTCCCCGCACGAAGGACTCAATGCGGAGTCCTTCGTGGCAACCTCGCACCAAAAGGG
>JAZQDY010000099.1:0-7665 GCA_045547015.1 Eubacteriales bacterium
GTGTGTATAGACGCTCCAAAAGTGGCGGCGGGAGTTGGGTTGTGGCAAAAATGCCTGCCGATTGGAATATTTCTTATGGTGATCTGACTTTCAAGCTTCGCCCTATGGGATTTAAGCACACGGGATTGTTCCCGGAACAGGCAGTGAACTGGGATTGGTTTTCCGCCATTCTCAGAAATGCACGCAGTCAGCGCCCAGACTATCAGCCGAAAGTGCTGAACTTGTTTGCATACACAGGCGGTGCAACGGCTGCTGCTGCCAAAGCCGGTGCGGCGGTTTGTCACGTGGATGCATCGAAAGGTATGGTGAACGCTGCAAAGGAAAACCTTCGCCTCTCCGGCCTGGGTGATGCACCTGTACGCTACATTGTGGATGATTGCCGGAAATTCGTGGAACGAGAGATTCGCCGGGGTAATCGGTATGACGGCGTCATCATGGATCCGCCGTCATACGGACGCGGCCCGAACGGGGAAGTGTGGAAACTGGAAGAATGCGCCTATGATCTTTTGCAGCTGGTGGTGCAGGTCCTTACGGAAAAGCCGCTTTTCTTCCTCATTAACTCGTATACTACCGGTCTTTCTCCTGCATCCATGGGATATATGCTGATGTCTCTGATGCCGCAGGCGGATACGGGTATATTATCTACAGGCGAATTGGGTCTTCCTGTAACAAAAAGCGGTCTGTATCTCCCTGCAGGTGCCAGTGCGCGCTGGCAGAGAAGAGACACGCTCACGGGGGAAAATGAATGAGTTCTGAACAAAAAAAGCCAATCATTGAAATCCGCGATCTGTCCTTTTCCTATCCAGACGATGAGGGAAAATCGACAAAGAAAGCGCTCGATCATATAAATCTTTCCATCGAAGAGGGTTCCTATGTTTCCATTCTGGGACATAATGGAAGCGGAAAATCCACCCTTGCAAAAATGATGAGTCTGATTCTTATGCCGGACAGCGGCTGCGTCTATATTGACGGAAAGAATATGTCTGCCGATGACATTACCGAAGAGGATGTGCTGAAGGCGCGCCGTAAAGTCGGCATGGTGTTTCAAAATCCCGATAACCAGATCGTAGCCACCGTTGTGGAAGAAGATGTGGCCTTTGGTCCGGAAAATTTAGGTCTGCCGTCCGCTGAGATCCGTCGCCGCGTGGATGAAGCCTTGGAAATGGTCGGCATGACAAAATATGCACGCCACGCGCCTCATAAGCTGTCCGGCGGACAAAAGCAGCGTGTGGCCATAGCGGGAATTATAGCCATGCGCCGCCGGTGCATAATATTTGATGAAAGCACCGCAATGCTGGATCCTTCCGGCCGCCGCGAGGTTATGGAAACGATCGAGCAGCTTAACAGGAAAGAAAATATTACTGTTTTGCATATCACCCACTATATGAATGAGGCGGTACGTGCTGACCGGGTCGTGGTAATGGATGGCGGTCGGATTATTATGGACGGAACACCAGCAGAAATTTTCAGCCATCCGGAAGAACTCTGGCGTGTGCGGCTGGATGTACCGCAGACCACGGAACTTTTGTATCTGATGAAAAAGAGCGGCTATGATGTTCGTCTGGATATCTTTGATCCGGACGGATGCGCCGCGGAAATTGCGGCCGCGATCAAAAAGAAATAAGACGCGGACCGAATGTTATCTTATCGAAAGGATTCTCACAGCTATTTCACTGTGGGCATACAATCATGGCACAGATTGAACTGAAAAATGTATCGTTCGTTTACGGCGCAGGAGAACCGTATGAGATCCGGGCGCTGGACAACGTTTCTCTTACCCTGGGCGGTTCAGCCATGACCGGCATTATGGGTCACACCGGCAGCGGAAAATCTACGTTGGTGCAGCTTCTGAACGGAATTCTGAAACCCACCGAAGGACAGATTCTGCTGGACGGAGCGGATATCTGGGCTGAGCCAAAGAAAATCCGTGACGTACGCTTCAAAGTCGGTGTGGTCATGCAGTATCCGGAATATCAGTTGTTTGACGAAACCGTACGGGATGACATTGCTTTTGGGCCCAAGAATATGGGGATGTCCAGTGACGAAATTCATGCACGTGTCTTGGAAGCGGCACGTTTTGCCGGGCTGGATGAAGCGCTCCTTGATAAATCTCCCTTCGATCTTTCCGGGGGGCAGAAGCGGCGCGCCGCGCTTGCCGGTATAATGGTCATGCGTCCGGAATTTCTCGTGCTGGATGAGCCTGCTGCCGGTCTGGATCCGGGCGGACGAAACGAAATCCTCAGCAGTATCAAGGCATACCAGAAATCCAGCGGTACCTCCGTGATTATCGTGAGTCACAGTATGGAAGATATGGCTATGTACTGTGACAGAGTTATTGTGATGTCCTCCGGGCGCGTTTTTATGGATGGAAACTGCGCGGATGTATTCAGCCGGTACGACGAACTGATTTCCGTAGGTCTTGACGTGCCGCAGATTACCTACGTTGCCGCGGCACTGGAAAAGAACGGAATTGATATCGGCAGAGATGTATATACGGTGAAATTTGCCGCTTCCCGCATCCTTGACAGAATTGCTGAGGAGGCGAAAAAATGAATCTCGATATTACTTTCGGTCAGTACTGCGAAGGCAAGTCGCTTCTGCACAGAATGGATCCCCGCGCTAAGATTATCGCTTCCATTCTCTATATTGTTGTTATTTTTCTCGCAGATAATCTGCTTTCTTTCGGCCTTTTGACTCTTTCTGCGCTTTCTCTCGTGTGGGTATCCGGCATTTCGCCGCGGATCATTCTGAAGGGCATGAAAGCGCTTACGCTGATTATCGTTTTTACCTCCGTCATCAATATTTTCTGGATGACAGGTGAGACGCTGCTTGTATCGTTCGGAATCATTCATATTTATCTTGAAGGTATTCTGAATGCGTTTATGATTGCTTTACGAATCATTATCCTTCTTGTAGGCACGTCCGTATTCATGACATACACCACCACTCCGATCGCTCTGACGGACGGTCTGGAGCAGCTTTTGTCACCGCTCAAAAAACTCCGCTTACCTGTGCACGAGTTCTCTATGATGATGACAATCGCCTTGCGTTTTATTCCTACGCTTGTAGAGGAGACGCAGAAGATCATGAATGCACAGAAAGCACGCGGTGCCGATTTTTCCACCGGGTCACTGATGCAGCGGGCGAAAGCACTGATACCCATATTGGTGCCGCTGTTCATCTCTGCTTTCCGTCGTGCGGAAGAATTGGCAACCGCCATGGAATGCCGCTGTTACACCGGCGGTGATGACCGTACACGCATGAACGTACTGCATGCGGGGGCGAAAGATGTATTGATATGCGTCGGTGTTCTCTTGCTTGGCGTATTCGTTCTGTTTTTAAACGGTCTCGGCGGACATACACTGTCATTTTAATGCCATATGAAGATTTTATTGAATCTGTCGTTTAACGGTGCCAATTACTGCGGGTTTCAGTCCCAGAAAAACGGACGTGCTGTGCAAAACGTGCTCACGGAAACCTTTTCCGCGCTGCTTGGCTTTCCCTGTGCCATAACCGGCTGCAGCCGAACTGACAGTGGGGTGCACGCCTTGCAATTCTGTGCTGCGCTTGCACCGGCATCAAAGATGCCATGTGAAAACTGGTGTGCGATTCCTGTGGGAAAAATTCACCGCGCTGCCAATTGCCGGCTACCCGATGATATAGCCGTTACAGCGGCAGCCCTCGTTCCGGATGATTTTCATCCCCGTTATGATGTGGTGAAAAAAGAGTATGTGTACCGCATTTTTGATTCACCTGCCAGAAATCCGTTTCTTCACGGCCGCGCTTACCATACGCCGCGAAGAATCGATGAAACGGCTGTGCAGCGCATGAATGAGGCTACTGCATTGTTTGTGGGAGAACACGATTTTTCCGCGTTTATGGCGGCAGGATCCAAAATTACCGATCCGCGCCGCAGCGTGTATTCTGCGTCGATTCAGCGGGAAGCTGATAATCTTTTAGTATACCGCGTGGAAGCAAACGGTTTTCTTTACAACATGGTACGTATTATGGCGGGAACGCTTTTGGAAATCGCCGCTGGCGGTCGCAACGTTTCGGATGTGAAAGCAGCGCTTGTTTCCGGTGAGCGAACGAAAGCGGGGTTCACCGCACCGCCGGAAGGTCTGTATCTCTCACACGTTACATATAACAGGGAGATCCATTGGGTTTCCGAATAGTAAAAAATTCAGATAAGGAGGTTCTCTTTTTGGGAAATCAAATACAGAGAGCGGATTTCGCGAGAAAAGATGCATATAATACCTACTATATGCGTGTGTCCGGCTGGTACCGTATCGGTAAGTGGATGCTTCTTCTGCTGTTTACTGTTTATCTGACACTGATGATGCTTTCATACAGAGAAAGTATGACATATGAAAACCTCCTTTATCTGCTTCGCGATTTTAACGTAACCTCCAGCGTTGACGGCGGCTTTTCCTCTGTTTCCTATGACGAACAGGCCAATATGACCTTCGCTTCGTACAAAGGCGAATTGGTTGTGGCCGGCTCCTCCGAGATAACTTTTTACGACGGGAATGGCGGTGTGGTACTGCAAGACAGTTCCGTCTGCCGGACGCCTGTTCTTGAAACAGGCGACAAATATCTGCTTGTGTACGATGAAGGCGGTACTGATTACGCACTGTATACGGCGATTGCCTGCGTAACGCGAAACAGCACTGACAGTCCCATTCAAAGCGCTTCTGTGAGCGATACGGGCGCATTTGCAATTGCGACCAGATCGCACGACTCCAAGTATCTTGTCATGATGTACAGTCCGTCTCTTAAAAAGATAGCAAGTTATTACCGTGACACATACGTTACAGATGTTACGCTTTCCCCCCATGGGGAAGTGCTGGCGATTCTCGGTATCTCGGAAGAGAAGGGCGCTCTCGGCGGCGTGGTTACCTTGTGCAAAAGCGGTTCTTCGGAAATGACGGATATTCCGCTTATTGAAGAAATTCCGCTCGCGGCGTCCTTTTTAGAAGACGGAAGTCTAGCTGTTGTCACAGACAGTGCAGTCCGTTTCTATGACAGCGATGGAAAGGAATCGACCTGCGTTGCCTTCCAGTCTATGACACTGTCTCATATGGATTTTTCCAAAACGCACGTGGCGGTTGTCTGCACTGAGGATACCCTCGGTACATCCAGCCGTATATTGGTGCTTGACAGTACCGGTACGGCTGTAACCGACACGGTGGTGCATGATAGAATTACGGCCATTACAGCTTCTGACGGTCAGATTGCGGCTTATGTGCAGGGGCAGAATTTTGTGCTGTATCTTCCAAAGAACGGAACCGACCCTTACACTGCGTCTTATACCGGGAATTTGCTGAATATCTGCGAAATATCTGCCATTCCCGTGTTCTGTTTTTCCACTGCGGCACGGGCGGCAAATTCATAAGAATTCTATTTTTGTGACTGAGGTGCGTTATGAATTTCATTTTTGACGGTATTCTTCTCACTGTTTCTGTTGCAGCTGTTTTTTTTGGTGCAAAGCGCGGATTTATCAAATCGATTATGGGTATATGTACGCTTATTGCTGCTCTGTTTGTTGCTTTTGCCTTTACGCCCACCGTTGCAGAATATATTGAGGATGTCCCCGCTGTCCGTGAGATTTCCGAAGGAATAACGGAAACGATACAGTCTTTGACAAAGAATGACGGTCCTACCTATGATCTGCAGCGATTATTCGGAGATATGCCGGATTCCTTCAAGCAGATTCTGGATCGGTACGGTGCCGACGTATCAAAACTCGCCGCCGCCGTTACTCCGCATCCGGAAGCAGATATAACAGCTGTAGATCAACTTGCCGATATGATTGCTTCTCCCGTGGTGGATGCAATTACCGGCGTTCTGGCATTTTTACTGTTGTTCATTGCTGCTGTAATCGCGCTGAAACTGGTCACGTGGATTCTGGATCTCATCTTTCAGCTGCCGGTGCTCAAGACAGCCAATACAATGCTTGGATTTGTAGTAGGTATTTTCAGTGCTTTGGTTTGGGTATGGATACTCAGCGCACTTTCTGTTATATTCATCCGGGCCATGTCCTCTGTATCCCCCGCTTATTTTAATGAAACTCTCATTGAAAACACAGTGATTCTGAAGTTTTTTGCCGACGACAATTTCGGCAATATTCTTCGTATGATAATCGGCTGATTTGCCGCTTTCCTCCTGAAATAGTATTTACCCACAGAAAGGAACCGCGTGTATGCGGTTACAGGTTATATATCATGATGCTTTGCTCCCGATGCAAAAAAAGACTTGCAGTTGTGTTTGTTGCCCATTTGGAAAACGGACAGCAGAAGCAGGACGGTCTTTGTATCCAATGCGCCAAAGAACTGGGCATAGGTCCGGTAAATGATATTATCAAAAAAATGGGTTTGTCCGATGAAGATCTGGAACGGATGAATGCCGAAATGGAAGGGCTGATCGAGTCTTCCGATGATGAAGATGAATCGTCAGACGGAGAAAAAACGGATGGCGAAGACAACGGTGAATCCGCTCCGGCCGAAAGCCGTGCACCTGCTATTGATTTCGGCAAAATGTTCGGATCTCTTCCCATGATGCCGCTCGGTCCTATGAAGCAAAACGGAAAGTCGTCGAAGAAAAAGGACGCAGGCGAGAAAAAGAAAGAGTATAAATATCTGACCACCTATTGTCAGAATCTGACGGATCGGGCAAAAAGCGGTCTGCTTGACTGTGTTGTTGGACGCGAACGGGAACTGAACCGTGTAATCCAAATTCTCTGCCGCCGGCAGAAGAATAACCCTTGCCTTATCGGGGAGCCCGGCGTAGGTAAAACGGCTATAGCAGAAGCACTGGCGCAGAAGATTGCTGCCGAGGATGTACCGTACCGTCTCAAGGGCTGTCAGATTTGTCTTGTGGATATGACAGCGCTTGTGGCAGGAACACAGTTCCGCGGTCAGTTTGAGTCCCGGATGCTCGGGTTGCTTGCAGATGTCAAAGCAGCCGGTAACGTGATTCTTGTCATTGATGAAGTACACAGTATCGTTGGAGCAGGGGATGCGGAAGGCAGTATGAATGCCGCCAATATCCTGAAGCCGGCCCTCTCCCGCGGCGAAATTCAGGTGATCGGTGCCACTACGCTTACGGAATACCGGAAGCACATTGAAAAAGACACAGCACTTGAGCGTCGGTTCCAGCCGGTAACGGTGAATGAGCCGAGCGTATCTGATACGGAAGCCATTCTCGCGGGCATCAAGCATTACTACGAAGAGTATCATGGCATCCACATCCCGGATTCCGTACTGCATGCCGCAGTATCGCTCAGCGAACGGTATATCACGGATCGATATTTACCCGATAAAGCAATCGACCTCATTGACGAGGCCGCTTCCCATATTTCACTGTCATCCGATGCACTGAACGAAAAGCGTGCATTGGCAGACCGTCGCAAAGCACTGGAAAAAGAACTGGAGGCGTTGGAATCCAAAGCGGCACAAGCAGAGCCGGATGAGGAAACATACAAAAAGCTGGCTGACGGAAAGGTGGAACTGATCCGCCTGGAAGAACGGCACGGTTTTCTTGCGGAAGAATGCGCTAAAATCGAAATGCATATTTCCGATCTGGCTGACGTGATCGAAATCTGGACCGGTATTCCTGCCTCCTCCATCACCGAGGATGAGTACGATCGGCTTTCCAAATTGGATG
>JAZQDY010000100.1:0-4283 GCA_045547015.1 Eubacteriales bacterium
GGTCAAAGCGCCCATAAGTCCCTGCTCATTTACCGCATGGCGCACGCCCCGGGCGATGATATACCCGAATCCCGTAAGCGGCGCAGAAGCACCCGCGCCGGCAAACTGCAAAAGGGGTCCGTACAGTCCAAGACCGCCTAAAATCACTCCCGCCACCACGTAGGATACCAGTATCCGGGCGGGGGTGAGTTTTGTTTTGTCAATGAGAATCTGCGCGATGATGCACAACGCGCCGCCCACCAGAAACGCCCATACGTATGGCATTACCATCTCCGTCATTTTCTGTACCGATTCGTTCATGATTTCCCCTCCCCGTCTTTCGTGGTGATGCGCAAAAGATGCGCCACACCGGGAATAGACTGCCCCTGCTGGACAACCATGGGACTGAGCAGAGCCCCCGTTCCGATGAACAGAATATCCTGCAGAGTTCCCGCACGCAGCTGATGAAGAAGATACCCTGCCATCACCACACCGCTGCATCCGCATCCGGAGCCGCCGGCGTGCTTGTCCGTTTTTGCCGCATCGTAAATCATACAGCCGCAGTCCCTGTGTACCCTTGACAGATCGTATCCTTTGGCATCGGCAAATTCGAGCAGGATAGACGATCCCTCTGCCCCCAGATCTCCGGTAAAAATGCCGTCGAAGGAATCGGGATCCCGGCCGCTTTCGGAAAAATACCGGCAGAGCGTGGAAAGGGCCGCCGGTGCCATGGCGGCACCCATGTTGTTTGCATCCGTGATACCCCGATCTACGGATATCCCCGGCAGCACCTCCGCAATCCGGGGCGCACCGGGCACCTCACTGTCGCTTAACAGAAATCCCCCCGCCCCCGTCACCGTCCACTGTGCCGTAGGCGGCCGCTGTGCGCCGTATTCCATGGGGAAACGGAACTGCCGTTCCGCAGAACAATAGTGAGAAGAGGTGACCGTCACTGTCTGTCCCCCGTACGCACCGCAGAACAGCGCCCCCAGGGAAAGTCCCTCGGCGGCGGTAGAGCAGGCGCCGTACAAGCCAAAATACGGAATATTGAAAGACAAAAGTCCGTAGCCGGATCCGGTGCACTGATTGAGCAGATCCCCGGCGAACATAGCCTTGATTTCATTTTCCTGCATGCCTGATCGGGCCAGGAGCGTATTCACAGCCATGCGCTGCATCTCGCTTTCCGCCCGCTCCCAGGTATTCTGCCCGAAGGTATCGTCTTTCGGATCGTGCAGATCAAAATACGCGCCCAGCGGGCCTGCCGCCTCCTCGTGCCCCACCACGCTTGCCCCGTCTGCAATATACACCGGACGACACGGGCGAATGATTCCCTGCGTCATAGACTGCCTCCTTAACAAAACGTAATTACGATCCAGTACACCACGCCGTACACAGCCCCCGCCGCCGTGCCGTACAGAATCATCGGGCCGGCGATGGAGAAGATTTTCGTCCCCACGCCCAGAACGAATCCCTCCCCCTTCGTATCAATGGCAGGCGCCGCCACCGCGTTGGCAAAGCCGGTAATAGGCACAAGGGTTCCCGCACCGGCGAATTTGGCGATCTTATCGTAGACGCCAAGGCCGGTAAGAAGCGCCGTCAGAAAGATCAGCGTGACGGAAACCAGCGCCGGCACGTTTTCCACGTGCACGCCCAGCCACTCGTACAGGTCTCCAAGCCCCTGTGCAAAGGCACAGATACCGCCGCCCACCAGAAATGCCCGTGCGCAGTCTGCCCCCAGGGGAGATTTTTTTGCATGGGCATCCGCGTATTTTTTGTATGTTTTACTGTCCATATTCATATATACTTCTCCCTTTTCTTTTCCGTTTGCGTTAGCATTCCCACGCCGCCCGTAGGTTATACAGAAAAAGAAGCACTGCCCACGAGGCAATGCTTTTTAGCGGAGAACACCGCCAAGGGATTTTCTTCGGCGGTGTTTTTCTGTCGGCGGCGCTCACGAAAGGCTCCCTCCTGGAGGGAGCTGTCAGCAAAGCTGACTGAGGGAGAAAGTGTTACAATAAAACTCGCTCAAACTTAAAGTCACGCGGGCTCCTTCCACCACTAATGCGCTCCCCTTCCTCCCGGAGGAAGGCTTTTTTCGCCGCTTCTCTGCGAATAGAGGGTGCGGGTTTCTGCCTGAGGGTACGTGGACATCCGCACGCTGTGCTTGCCCCAAATACGAGCGTCGGGAAAGCGGAATGAATTTGCTAAAGCTAAAAAAATATGATATAATGATCCGATATATCTTCGCACGGAATATCGGGATTTATAGGACGCTTTCTGATAAAATATAGGCAGACAGGAGGGATAAAGAATGAATTGGATTGCCGGAATGCAAAAAGCTATTGATTACATTGAAGCTAACTTGACAGAAGAAATCGATTATGAAAAGGTGGCTGCCGAAAGTTTTTCTTCAAGCTATCATTTTCAAAGAGTATTTAGTATTCTTTGCGGATACACGCTTGGAGAATATATTAGGCTTCGCCGTCTATCATTAGCAGGCGCAGAACTTGCAAACGGTAAGGAAAAAGTAATCGATATAGCCCTGAAATACGGTTATGACAGCCCCGATGGCTTTGCTAAAGCATTTCAAAAATTCCATGGCATTACTCCATCGCAAGCGCGCACAGATGGAAATATGCTGAAGTCATTCTCTCGCTTGTCAATAAAAATTTCATTGGAAGGCGGCAGCACTATGAATTACAGAATTGAAGAAAAAGATGAAATGATCTTGACGGGTTACAAGCGTCGTTTCTCCGGCATTCCCGGGGAACGTATGGAACAAGAAAAAGAAATGTATGTAAAGACCAGACCTTTACAGTATATTCTTCAAGGTCTTTCGGGCGATGTTGTCAAAAATTTTGATATTATTACAAATATTGATGACGAAGGCTATGATTTCTATATTGCAAGCCAATTGAACGAATACTGTCGAAATAACCTACACAAGGACGGTATTTTGGGCGAGGAATTTGCGAAATATTATGAGAACATTACCATCCCACCGTGCACATATGCAGTATTTGAGACCGAGAAATGTGCATACCCGACAACGGTATTTCTTGATTTAAGACGGAAAATTGCAAGCGAGTGGCTTCCCAATTCGGGATATCAGTTAAAGGATGCGCCCGAACTTGTCGTAACCCATTGGTTTGAAGGAGAAAAGCGTAATCAGAGATATCGTGAGCTTTGGATTCCTATCGAAAAGAAATAATCCTTTGCCCCGCCACGCGCGGGGCTTTTTTTGATTTTCCGCTAATTTTGCAGAAACGCGCGGCAATACTTTTTCCGTTGAAAGTTTTTGAAAGGGGAACGGGGGGAACTTTTTTCAAAAAGTTCCCCCCCGCTTTTCCGTATCTCTTATTTTCCCGCAACAGCGGCGAGGGCATCGGCGATGCCGGCACGCTGTGCCTTGTATTTCTCCAGCTTGGCACGCTCGCCGTCAACCACGGCGGCCGGTGCGCGGGAGGTAAAGTTCTCGTTGGAAAGTTTCGCTTCCGCACGGGCGATTTCCTTATCCATCGCCTCAAGCTCCGCGGTGAGGCGCTTTCTCTCCGCCTCAAAGTCCACCATATCCGCAAGCGGAATGAATACGGTAGCCGCATCGGTAACGATCTGTACCGCACCCTCCTCCGTATACGCATCCACTACGGAAACGCCGGAAGCGGTAGCCAGGCGGGTGAAGAATGCGTGGGTGGATTCGTCAAAGGAGTCCGGATACCTCGTAACGATGAACACCTGCGCTTTCCGGGACGGGGGCACGTTCATTTCGGAACGGCGTCCGCGGATGGCGGTGATGGCATCGATGACCCGGGTGATCTTCTCTTCCTCGGCGGGGAAACGGAGATCCTCACGCACCTCGGGATATGCAGTCACCATGATACTGCCTTCCGTGCCGGGCAGCGTCTGGTAGATCTCCTCAGTGATGAACGGCATGAACGGATGGAGCAGCTTCAGAATCTCGGTCAGGACGTAGCCAAGCACGTTCTGTGCGGTGACGGAGCGTTCTGTGCCCTTCATGGCAACGGATGCCTTAGAGAGCTCGATATACCAGTCGCAGTACACGTCCCAAATGAAATCGTACAGGGCACCGAGGGCGATGCCGATCTCGTACCGATCCAGATTCGAACGGACGGCGGCAACCGTCTCATTCAGGCGGGCCAGGATCCACTTATCCTCGGCGGCCAGGGTATCAAGTGCCGGCAGCGCGATCTTCTCAATCTCCAGATTCATCATGACAAAGCGGGCGGCGTTCCACAGCTTATTGGCAAAGTTCCGGGCGGATTCGATCTTCTCGTCGGAGAAAC
>JAZQDY010000101.1:0-5167 GCA_045547015.1 Eubacteriales bacterium
ACTTGGTGCCGTCCAGCGCCTTCTCCAGCGTTCTGCGCATCCAGCCCGGCCAGTCGGAGGAGATCAGATCGCCGTTTATCGTGTCACCGTGCAGACCGTAGTTGACAAGCACCAGAGAATCCGCTCCCTCCCTGTCAAAACGGAGAACATGTACGCGCTGATCCAGCGTGCCTATGGGATGATCGATGTTGGGGTCATCAACGGCCGGGCAGGTCTGGGCGGAACCGTCTTTCATTTTGTAAAGGCGGATGTACGCCACGCGATCCGGTGCATAGCCGGTTATGTACCCCATTTTTGTGGGGCGCAGATCGTTCAGCGCCAGCTTTACGGCATCTGCAATGCGTTCCGATAAGAACGCACAGTAAGCGGTAATCTGTTCTTCATCGCATGCAAACGGAGTGGGGACGAGCGCCGGTCCAGTATGTGTGTGCGTGGAAGAAATAAAGATGCTGTTTTTATCAATGCCGGTTCGGGTTTCAATCTTATCACATAATTGATTTGCGAATGACTCTCTCATGTGAAGGGTGTCAACAGAAATGAGTGCGATCTTCTTGTCATCAACGGAGAGAATGAGAGCCGATGCTGTCAGATCGTCTAAATAACCGCTGGCGTATCTGGCCACATAATAGCCTCCTACTGCGATTCCAAGGGGCGGATTGATGTTTACTGTAGCATAGCCAGTTTTAAACTGTTTCATATTCTATCATCCTTTGCTGTAAATATTTTCTTTTGACAGTAATTTGAGTATAGCACAGCCGATACGAAAAGTCAATAAGTTCAGAACCATTTAGTTTCTGTTATTTTTCGCTCGCGAGTTCGTGAATCAATTCGTGTGCGGCGTCCACAAGGGCATCGCCTACAGTAGATTTGTAGTTAGAAGAGCGGGCTTCGTATCCGCCGGCATCATAGGCGGCTTTTGTGGGGAAGTAACCTGCGTATCCGTTCACCAGGGCACAGGGCATAATCAAGGGCAGGGCATCGCTTTCTTTTATTCTCACACCGATCTCAGTAAATGGTTCGCCGGGAATACCGATCATGGCAACGTCTCCAAAGCGTACACCTGTTATATTTACGTGAGATTCAGCCGGACCGTTTTCCAGGCTGCAAATGCGATACGCTTCTGCCACAACTGTAGTCAGTTCCATACCGGTATAGGGAATCAGATCATCCCGGCCCATGTCGTGATACTTTTTGTATTCATGAGCCAGCGGGATCTGATCCGGTGCAGGAACATTGAGTGGAAGTGCCACCGGTTTTTTGATAATGTCGATGGTATCCACGTCCACATAATGGACTTTATCGTACACCTGAAGGACAGTGCCGGCGATGGCGCGTCCGATGAAGCGAGCCATGCCGGGACTCTTCATTTCATTATCAAAGCTGATTTCCGTATCGTTCATGTCGCCGCCGGTAGGATGAACGTTGGTACTGCCCACATCCCCCTCAGCACCATTGAAGAAAATACATTTTGTTCCGTCCAGTGCCTTTTCCAGTGTGCGGCGCATCCAGCCCGGCCAGTCGGAGGAGAGCATCTCGCCGTTAACGGTATCTGCGTGCAAACCATAGTTAACAAGTACCAGGGAATCCGTTCCTTCTCTATCGAAGCGGACAACGTGCACGCGCTGATCCAGTGTGCCGATAGGATGATCGATGTTCGGATCATTTACCGGAGGGCAGGTCTGGGTGGATCCGTCTTTCATCTTGTAAAGTCGGATGTATGCCACGCGGTCTGGTGCATATCCTGTTATATACCCCATCTTTGTAGGACGCAGATCATTCATGGCCAGAGTTACAGCGTCCGCGATGCGATCGAGAAAGAAATCAAAGTATTTATTTATCTGCTCTGTATCTGCATCGAAATAGTCAGGCTTTACAAGATGCGGACCGGTATGGGTATGTGTGTTTGAGAAGAAAATGCTGTCACGGTCAAATTCAGTTTTTTCTGCAATTCGATCGCAGATCATTTGTGTAATCGGATCCACCATTTCGCAGATATCGGCAGAAAGCAGTACGATTTTCTTATCATCCAAGGAAAGGACAAGGGCGGATACAGTGAGGTCGTCCAAAAATCCCTTTGCATATCTCGGGACATAGTATCCACTTACGGCGATACCAAGCGGTGGGTTAATATTTACAGCGGCATATCCGGTTTGAAACTTTTTCATAGTCTGCCCTCGTTTTACAGAAAAATTTGTTTGTCAGTGGATTGAGTATACCACAGCCGGTACAAAAAGTCAATAAATCCGGCGCAAATGCCTGACTTCCGGAAATAAAAACACCTGCAGAAAATCCTGCAGGCATTTTTCATCAGTATAACTTTTCTACAGAATACAGAGCATTAAGTACGAGCCATAGTTGCGGGAAATACTTCATGATCTGCCAGATGCTTGCACCGCGCAGACCGTATTCGTGCAGCAATCGTAGTTTTGCCTCCACACTGCGTGCATCTTCAAACCAGACTTCGTGTTCCAGTGTTTTATTAGCGGAGGTATCAAATTCATTATAGGTAAAGTAAGGCGTTTTTGCGTTTTCGTCAAATTGAATTTCAGCGTTCTTTTCTGCCGCCAGATGTACAGCTGCCACGTTTGAAAGTGCCTGTGCTTTTGATTCACCGCGTACGTACGGCAGCGTCCAGTTGTATGCGTAATTGGGAATGCCAAGGAAAATTTTCTCAGGCGGTATTTCGTTTATTGCATAATCAACCACACGCCTGACGTTTTCTATGGGTGCGATAGCCAATGGCGGACCGTACGTGTATCCCCATTCATACGTCATGAGAAGCACATAATCCGCTGCAGCACCGACAGCAGGATAATTATGGCCCTCGTATAAAAGTCCCTTTTGCTCTGCGGAAGTTTTCGGTGCAAGCGATGTAAATAGAATATAACCTTCCGGTTCCAGTTTCGCACGCAGATTTTCCAGAAATACTGGATATACATCCTTGTACTCAGCCGGTATATATTCAAAATCCACGTCAAGACCGCCGTAGCCTTTCTGGCGGATTGTGTCGAGCGTGTTTTCAATCACTGTCTCCTGAAGCTGCGGATCTGCCATGAGCGAAGCAACCAGTTCATTGGAAAAAGTACCGTTTTCGGTAAGCGAGGTCAGCATCATGAGAGGCATGGTATTGTATTCTCTGGCAATGGAAATCAGTTCGTCATCTCCGCCTGTGGGTGGGATCAGCGTCCCATCCTGCCGGAAGCCGTAGGTGAATATGGATAGATACGTAAGATAGGGAAGCGTAGTTCGAAGTACGGAGCGATCTATGTACGGATAGGCGTACCCATTTACACGAAGGCTTCCGAGCGGCGGCGTTTCATAAGCAATGTTCAGCGTCTGTCCCGGATAGATATATGAGCGTCCGCGCAGTGCCGGATTGTTCTGCCAAAGCTCCAGAATCGAAACTCCATAAGCCTTTGCTATGGATTCGAGTGTATCACCACCGCGCACTGTGTACGTTACGGTAGGGTAGAGGAGCACAAGCACCTGGCCGACTACCAGTTTGCCCGGATTTGTAAGGTCGTTGTCGATGATAACCCGTGTTGGCGTTGTGCCATTCCTCTGCGCAATAGAATACACATTGTCTCCCGGCTTTACTGTGTATAATAGCATCTGAATTCCTCCTTTAAGATGTGTTTTTCATATTCAGCATATGTTGGATTTTGAAAATCGTTCGTAAATGAATAAAACGGAAAGTTTTCAGCAGAATAAAACTGATAGAATATATGCCGATAAAGTCATTCTATGATGGTAGCGGAAGAAACAGAACAAAGGAGAGATAGCATGCGGATAAAAAATGTGATTGGCAGGGAAGTTTTAGACTCAAGAGGAAATCCGACAGTAGAGGCAATTGTGATTTTGGACAACGGAATCAGCGGCAGCGCTTCCGTTCCGTCCGGTGCATCCACAGGTGCGTATGAGGCAATTGAACTTCGGGACGGGGACAAGGGCAGATATGGCGGCAAAGGCGTCCAGACGGCCGTGCGGAATGTAAATACAGCGATCCGTGCCGCCGTATGCGGAAAGCGTCCTTCTTTTTGGGAAATTGATAAACTTCTTAAAGAGACAGACGGTACGGATAACAAGGGAAAGTTGGGGGCGAACGCCATTCTGGCAGTTTCAGCAGCCTGTGCACGCGCTTCTGCGCAAGCACTTTCTTTACCGCTATACCGATATCTTGGCGGTATGAACGGCGTGCGGCTGCCCGTACCCATGATGAATATTCTGAACGGCGGTGCACACGCCGACAATAATCTGGACGTGCAGGAGTTTATGATCGTGCCGATTGGTTTTTCGCGTTTTTCTGAAGCACTTCGTGCCGGCACGGAAATATACCATGCATTGGGTGCATTGCTCAAAAAAAAAGGAAAGAATACGGCTGTGGGAGACGAGGGCGGTTTTGCGCCGGATCTCAGCGACACCCGGGAAGCGATTGAAGTGATTATCGATGCAATCCGGCACGCCGGATATGATACGGATCGTGTAAAAATTGCGCTGGACGTTGCGGCCAGTGAATGGGCGGAAAAAGACAGATATAAATTACCGAAAGCCGGCAGAGTCCTGACAACGGAAAACCTGGCCGCTGACTGGAAGAAACTTTCTGAAGAATATCCCATTCTTTCTATTGAAGATGGCATAGGTGAACATGACACTGCTGGCTGGCAGATGATTACACGAATGCTCGGTGACAGCATTATGCTTGTTGGGGATGATTATTTCGTTACGAATCCCGCAAGGCTGGAAGCGGGGATAGAGGCAAATGCTGCCAATGCTGTGCTGGTAAAACCCAACCAGATTGGCACCCTTTCGGAAACGCTGACAGTTATCCGAACCGCGCAGTCTGCCGGTTATAAAACTGTCATATCCCATCGTTCCGGTGAAACAGGCGACACGCTTATTGCTGATATTGCTGTTGCTGTAAATGCCGGATTTATAAAAACAGGCGCGCCCTGCCGCTATGAACGTGTTGCTAAATATAACAGACTGCTCAGAATTGAGGAGGAATTGGGCGAGCATGGCATCTACGGTACAGGCAAGGGCAGCGTTTAATAAAGCAAAATCGCATTTCTTCTGAAATTCCTCTTGCTTTTTATTTGAATCTATGTTATAATCTTATGAGTAAATGCAAGCCGTAAAATAAGGTCATACCAGCCGGGGGAGCAGCGGG
>JAZQDY010000102.1:0-5855 GCA_045547015.1 Eubacteriales bacterium
CCCCTCACCGGTATAACTGCGCAGCTTTTCCACGATCGGGATGTTCTTGATTTCGTCCTTCAGATCATCAATAGATGCCATAAATTCATCGGCACTCATTGCGTCGATGCGATCGTAGTACTCCTTGCTGACAGCAGCCAACTCGTCAAAGTCAGCCTTGGTTTCTTCGCTTACGTAATCGGTGCGGAAGAGACCAATGTACGGGCTGATGTGGGAATCCAGATTCTGCAGCTTTGCGTTCTCCCAGTAAGACATGGGAACGCCTGCCTCCGGATAGGTCATATAGACGTTTCCGGTTTCCTCCAGGGTCATCTTATAATCGTCGCTGATAACGTCGATTACTTCGGGATTATCAAAATTCTCCTGCCAGTGAACGCCTTCCACACCGTACTGGAAAATGGTACGCAGTTCGGGATCGGTGTTCAGCATGGTGAGGATCTCCATGGAACGGGTTACGCTCTTGGTGTAAGCAGAAACGGCGAACATGGAGGAGTATACGTTTTCGGTAGTCGCACGGGGCGTCTCGTACACGTATGCGTAATACTCGTCCTCGTATGCATCCTTTGCCGTGATATCGCCGGAAATAACGCCTACGGCAAATTCCTTCTCATTGGCAGGATCCTTGGAGAAGCCGTCCGTTTCTTCCAGATACTTCATGAGGTACAGCGTGTCGACGTACTCATTGTTGTTGAGGATATTTCTCGGCGGGCTGTATGCGTTGAAGTCGGCGGCAGCGGTCAGCTGGGTTGCCAGCAGGGACCAGGCGCCGTCCTCGGACCAGTAATACATATCGGAAGGTTCAATGGGAGCGAGGAACGGGGTTACGTCGGTAAATCTCTGTACGTCCTTGATGAACGCAAGGCAGCCGGAAATGGTCGTAACCTTCGTTTCATCCCAGTACAACTCGTCGATAAGACGCTTGTTAACCAGCAGGTACTTATACTCACCCAGCGGCTTGTTGTTGGGGATGGCATATGTAGCGCCGCCGATCTTCACATTGCTGAGGAAGGAGGGGTAGATGTACTGCTTCAGAATCTTAGATGCGCCGTTCAGCTCTGCATCCAGAGCAGTCATAGCGTCTCTTTCCTTATACGCAAGGTAATCTTCATACCCGCGGACAAGGAAGATGTCCATCTGGTTGGCTTCTACTTCGGGATACTTCTGTACCGTCATACCCAGATCGTTCACGTAGGTTTCTTCGGTAACGGCAGTCTCCTCGGGAGCGGTGGTTTCTTCAGCAGTAGTGGTGATGCCCTGCGCAGCCAGTTCCTTGGCTTCTTTTCTCTTACGCGCAGCCTCTTCCTCCTCGAAAGCGATTGCTTCTTCGATTTCGGTCAGGCGGGCATCTACTGCTGCCTCGTATTCATCGCTGGGGATGGCATGCAGTTCAATGGCAGTTTCATACTTTGCCTTGGTAAGTTTATTCATCGCCTCCTGAACGGCGAGAATGGCTTCTTCGGTCGTATCCTCATCCGTGGGAACCCACAGAGTAAGAGTAACGGTTGTCAGTGCAGATTCGTCGGTCGTGCTGCCCTCTACCGTTTCGTCTTTGTCCGTGTTGGAACAGCCAACAGCAGCAAAGCAGGAAAGCACCATTGCAAAGGCAAGGAGCAGGCACATAAGGTTTCGTTTCATTAGGAATCCTCCTTAGTAATAAATGCGTCGGCATCGCAAAAATGCCAGGATAATCTTAGAATATTTTACACTATTTCGACCATTATGTCAAGGGATTTTTCACTCTGCTGAATCGCGGCAGACGGACAACCGTATCACCAATTCACATCAAATTCACAATCCATGTGCAACTCAACCAACAAACAGAATGCTTTTTTGTCTTTTTTGCCATTTCATTTGGTTGTTATTTTCAAAAACAGGAATGATAAAATATGCAACTGTCACAAAAATTCCGTCAGCGATTCCCATTCATACAGGCGCAAAGTGAATCAATCCAGGTAGTCGCGAAGCCGTTTGGAGCGGCTGGGATGGCGGAGTTTGCGCAGAGCCTTCGCCTCGATCTGGCGGATACGTTCTCTGGTAATATTGAACTCCTTGCCCACTTCCTCCAGCGTCCTGGTGCGGCCGTCATCGAGGCCGAAACGGAGCTTCAGAACGTGTTCCTCACGGGGCGTCAGCGTATGCAGCACCTCGCAAAGCTGTTCCCGCAGAAGTGCATACGAAGCGGCATCTGCCGGTGCAGGCGAATCGTCATCCGGAATAAAGTCCCCAAGATGGCTGTCCTCTTCTTCACCGATAGGCGTTTCCAGGGACACCGGATCCTGTGCGATCTTCATGATTTCGCGCACCTTATCGGCGTTCATGCCGATAACCTCAGCGATTTCCTCCGCCGTTGCCTCCTTGCCGCGTTCCTGCAGAAGCTGGCGGGATACGCGGGAAACCTTATGAATTGTTTCCACCATGTGCACGGGAATACGGATTGTTCTTGCCTGATCCGCAATAGCACGGGTGATTGCCTGACGGATCCACCAGGTTGCATACGTAGAGAACTTATATCCCTTCGTATAATCGAATTTTTCTACGGCTTTCATGAGTCCCAGATTGCCTTCCTGGATCAAATCGAGGAAGAACATGCCTTTTCCCACATAACGCTTGGCAATGCTGACAACCAGACGGAGGTTAGCCTCCACCAGTTCCTGCTTTGCCGCCTCATCGCCGTGACCCATCCGCTGTGCAAGAAGAAGCTCACGGTCCGCATCAAGCAGCGGCACCTTGCCGATTTCCTTCAGGTACATACGGACAGGATCGTCAATGGCAAGACCTTCCTGCGCCAGCACCTTGTCCATATCCTCGGCGCTGCCCAGCGTGTCCAGATCCGTATCCAGATCATCAAATTCCGCAGGATTGATATAGCTGGTTACCTCAATACCGTTGTTCTCCAGGGTTTCGTACAGTTTCTCGATCTGATCGATATCATAATCCGCAAAATCGATCATCTCCAGAATGTCGTTGTTGGTGAGTGATCCTTTGGATTTTCCCCGTTCGATCAGATCATTCATTTCTGTTTTCTTTTCGATATCCATGCACATTTCCCTTCTGATATGTAATTCACTGATTAAGTATCGGAAAGCGGCGCGTTCTCTTTCATTGCGTCGCGTTTCTTCTGAATAAAATAGAGAAAATCATCTCCCTCTGCGGCTTTTGCATTCCGTTCGTTTTCTGCGCGCAGTTTTTCCACCACGTCCTCAAATACCGCCGCACCGTTATCTGTCAGCTTCATCCGTTCCTGCAGCATCCGCGTGGCGCGGGACACCTCATCCTGGGTAAACGTTTCGGAAAGCATACCCACGTCAAAGCCTCCCGCTTCTTCGCCGGCGGCAATGGCTTCAAACAGCCGCCGCCCCAGATCCGTGGGAAAATCCTCCGAAGAAAGGGGCGCACCCGCAACAGATTTTTTGAGATATTCCCGCCGCAGAAGCAGAAGCCCCAGCACCATTTCCTCAAAGCGGGCCGCCTTAGGCACTTTGGCAAAATCGGGATTGACCCGATCGGCAATGCCCATGCCGGCACGGTACAGTTCCCCGGGACGCTCCTTCTTCTCTTTTCTCATCCGCCGGCGAATTGTATTCTCCACATCACTGCGGATGCTCTTTTCATCCACACCAAGTGCTGCAGCAGCCTTCGCCGTGTATATTTCCCGCTCCACGCCGGAATATACGTAAGAGATCTCCGTACAGATTTCGGCAGCTGCCTTAATTTTTTCATCCGGAGAAGAAATATCGTGCGCCGCGAGAATATTCTCCAGTTTGAAGTCAAACCGGGTCCGTCCTGCGTCCATAAGAGAGGCAAACTTATCCTTGCCGAATTTTTTGATATATTCGTCCGGATCCTTGGCGCCCTCCATCTTGATTACGCGGGCATCCACCCCGGCATCCGAAAGAATCTTCAGCGCCTTATTTGTTGCCGTCTGGCCTGCACCGTCGCTGTCATAGGCAAGAATCACGTTTTCCGTATACTTGCGGATAATCCGCGCGTGATCCGAGGTGATCGCCGTGCCGAGCGTGGCCACAGCATTCTCAAAGCCCGCCGCATGCAGGGTGATGACATCCATGTATCCCTCGCAGAGAATCAAGCGGTTCTCCGCGTGTTTTTTCGCAAAATTCAAAGCAAACAGATTCCGGCTTTTCTTGAACGCCGGCGTATCGGAGGAGTTCAGATACTTGGGCTTGGAATCGTCCAGCACCCGACCGCCGAATGCCACAATATTCCCGGTCACATCGATAATGGGAAACATCAGCCGTCCCCGGAAAAGATCATACACGTTGCCCTTCTGGCTTTTTCCACAGCAGTAGCCGAGAATCATTTCCTCATCGGAAAATCCGTTTTTCCGGAGATGGTCATGCAGTGCCCCGAAAGAATTGGGCGCATAACCGAGACCGAAGCGCCGCGCCACCACGGAAGGCAGCTGCCTTTTTTCCAGATACGCCTGTGCCGGAGCCCCGATGGAATTATCAAACAGGCAGTCCCGGAAAAAGCGTGCCGCACAGAGATTCATTTCCAGAATCCGTTTCCGGCCCACTTCCCTTTTTTCGTCTCCCCGCTCGTCGGGCAAAGTGATGCCCGCCCGCTTGGCGAGAAACTCCAGTGCAGCGCGGTAATCCAGATTCTCCATGCGCATAACGAAGCTGATTACGTCGCCGCCGGCACCGCAGCCGAAGCAGTAGAAATGAGGTTCGCCGCCGGTAAACACCGTAAACGACGGGGATTTTTCGCTGTGAAAGGGGCAAAGGCCGTGCATATTGGATCCTGCCCGTTTCAGCGGTACGTAGGAGGAAATCACATCTACCAGATCACAGCGGTGCTTCAAATCTTCAATGATGCTGTGCGGAATCATGTTTATCCTCCTTTATCTTCAAAATATCAGTTATCCCCCTCCGGCGTACGCCACACGCTGGGGATAAACAGTTCTTTATACAGATCGATGGCATACCGATCCGTCATACTGGCAATATAGTCGCACACGCACCGGCCCAGCGGCTCGTTTTCCAGATTCCGCCGATACAGCTCCGGCAGACGCTGGGGATAGCGTGTATAATATTCATACAAACGGGCAAGCATTTCCCGCGCCTTCACTTCTTCCGATTTGGCAATGGGATTGAAATACACATTATCAAACAAAAACTGCCGCAGCCGCTTTGTGGCATCCGCGATTTCATCCGTCATACAGATGCAGTCCTTGTCTGCACTGCCCTCAATGACACCGGACACCATGGTATTGATCCGATGTCCGTGTCCGTCACCCAGTACCTTGCGGATATCCGCCGGGATATCGGTAATTTTCAATATGCCGGCACGGCAGGCATCGTCAATATCGTGATTGATATAGGCAATCCGGTCAGCAAATTTTACGATCACGCCCTCAAGGGTGGACGCCATATCGTCGCCGGTATGGTTTACGATTCCGTCCCGCACCTCAAAAGTAAGATTCAAGCCTTTGCCGTCGTTCTCCAGTTTCTCCACCACACGAAGGCTTTGCCGATAATGGGTAAACTCCGGCGAATAGCACTGCTGCATCACTATTTCCCCGGCGTGACCGAAGGGGGTATGTCCCAGATCGTGTCCCAGCGCGATGGCTTCGGTCAGATCCTCATTCAGCATCAAAGCACGGGCGATGATCCGGGCAATCTGCGTAACCTCCAGAGTATGGGTCATCCGTGTGCGGTAATGCTCATCCTGGGGAAAAAGGCACACCTGCGTTTTATGCACCAGACGCCGGAAAGATTTGGAATGAATGATCCGATCCCGGTCCCGCTGAAAATCGGTGCGGTTGGGACAGGGCTCACAGGGAAACTCCCTCCAAGTCGGAGGCCAAGCGGTCTTAGGAAGACAAGGTAGAGAGT